>DAOVLV010000197.1 GCA_030631085.1 Planctomycetales bacterium
TGATTCGCCGCCGCAGGGCGTAGTAGCAGTTTGTTGACGATTACCAATCGGTTGATTTTGTCATCCGGTTGATATGAGAAAGGGATGTTCTTTCCGCTCCGAGAGGGGTTGGAAAGGGCGTCCCTTTTTTTATTGCGGATTGCCTGTTGTTGCGGATTGCAGTATAATGATTCGAAGAGATATTGAATACCAGGAGAACGGAAATGCGGGCAATACGAACACGATATGACGGCAGGAAGATTCGTATTACCAGGGACATTGAGCGTTTGCAGCCCTGCGACGTTATTGTCCTGTTTGAGGAAGACGAATCGGACATCGACGCCGATTGGCTCAAAATGCAGGAAAAATCTCTGGCGAAAGCCTGGGACGACAAGGAAGACGCCGTCTATGATCAAGTTTAAAGCCGGAGATGTTGTACTTGTCTGTTTTCCGTTCACGGACCTGGAAACCAGGAAGCGGCGCCCGGCACTGGTCGTCAGTCCTGTCGGGTTTTCTGAACGTTATGAGGATGTTGTCATTCTTCCGCTGACAAGTCGCAGACAAAACGATGATTTACGTTTGGAGAAATGGCGGGAAGCAGGATTGGTAAAACCAACATGACTGAAACCTTTGATTGCCACCGTAACCAAATCTTTGATTGAAAAATCACTCGGCGTCCTGTCCTCCGAAGACCAAGGTAAGGTTGAGTCGGTCATTGGGGGGCTGATTGATGATAAGTTTATGCCTCACTGAGTGAAATTAAGCCCTCTTCCACACTTACGGTCCTCCGGTTTTTCGCATCGTCTCGATATCGAGTTTGTCCATGGACAATGTCAGCCCGATCCATCCGTCGCGGAATGTGGCGTAGCGTTTTCGCTCGCCGATGGCTTCGAGCAGTTCGGCGGGAGCGGGGCGATAGGAACTTGACTGGACGATAATTTCCGGGTGGACGGCTTCGATGAAGGTTTTGAGCGTCGGCGTGGCGCTGCCGTGGTGCGGAAGGATCAGTACGTCGGCGTGGATTTTTTCAGGCGGGAGTTTCGCAAGGTAAGTTTCGGCTGGTTCTCCGATGTCGCCGGGGATGATGACGCTTTTCCCGCCACAGACAACCCGAAGCACAAGCGAGCAATTATTTATGTCCAGTTCCGGCACCTCGACGGGTGGCACGGTCAAGTTGGAGCGAAGCGGAAACTTGGCCGTGGCGTCATCACGGCCAAGCTCCACTTCGTTCCGCTTGACCGTGCCACCCTCTGGTGGTGGCCAGAGGATTTCGACGGTTGTTTTGCCGGCCAGCGACACTTTCTGACCGGCGCGGAGGCGAATAATCTGCACGTCGCGTTTTCTGAATTCGTCCAGCAGTTTCCGGACGTCCGGTGCGGCCTCCTCCCTCAGCCCGAAGTATTCGTTGAGATACACTCGTTTCGGTGGCCTGCGGTCCAGTAGCGAAGCCAGTGCGTTGTAATGGTCGATATTGGCGTGCGAGATGAAGACGGCAGTCGGGCTGGCCAGGCGTTTGGCGCGGAGGAACGGGCGAAGAATCTGATTATAGGCGTCGATTGGGGCGAGCGTTCCGGCATCGAACAGGTACGTCTTCCCGTCGGGCGCGTGCAGAAGCGTCATATTACCATGCGCGACGTCGAGGATGTGCAGCCGCCCGTTGACCGGAGGCGTGGCAGGTAACTGGGTAACGACGATACTCGCCGCCAGCCCCAAAGTCGCAACAATCGCAGATGACAGGATAACCCTGCTTTTGCGGGATACAATCCACAATCCCCCAGCCAGGTAAAACCCCGCGACGCACCACGCCGGTACTGCGAACAGGTCGATACTCAGCCCCGGCAGATGCCTGGTGAGCATGACGAGTTGCCTCATCGCCCCTGCCGACGCCGCTGCCAGCGAGCCGATAAGTACAGCAAGATTCGGCATCCCGAACGCCAGCGTCATTGAGACATAGGCAGGTACCAGCACCGCCACGAGCATCGGAAGCAGGAGAATCGACAGGGCCGGCGCGTACGGGCAGAATCGCCCGAAGTGATACGCCACCAGTGGAGCGGCTGATATGTAGGCCGACAGCGACATGCACACCAGGCTGAAAAGTGAGTCCGCTCCGCGATAGTAAAACCATCGGCGGATGCGATGCTCGTCGCGAAAGACCATCAGGCTGCGTATCCGTAACCACCTACCGAAGAGCAACTGCCTTATCGGCCTGTTCAGGACGAGGATGCCCGCAACGATTCCGAAACTCAGTTGGAACCCCGCCCGGAAGATTTGCATCGGGTCGATTACCAGCAGGATAATGGCAGCGGCTGCCAGTGCGTTGCGGGTCGATACGCTCCGGTTTGAAATGACGGCGATGCAGATGGCCGACGCCATAATCGCCGAGCGAAGCAGCGGTGCTCTCGGTTCGGCGAGCAGGACGTACCCAGCCAGGATTATCAGTACGACCCACGCGCTTCGGCGAGGCGAGAATGTCAGCAGACGGCAAAGCCAGTAAATAAATCCCAGGAAAATCCCCAGATGCAAACCTGAAATGCTCAGAAAGTGCGCGATACCGGCTTCGACCATTATTTGATTCAGTTCACGCAGCGCGGGCGACCGTTCGCCGAGCACCAACGCCTCCAGAAGGACGGTGTCGTCTTCGGCGCCACATCCGTTCAGGTGCCGTCGGGCAGTCATACGCGCCCGTCGCCAAAGACCCGAAAGCAGATTTTCCCCAGCCTCCTTGAGCGTGGTAACGCCGTCGGCGCACGGGACGGAAAAACTCACGAGGATGCCCTTGTACCTGTCGGCCTCCCGCCAGTCGTGCTGCCCCGGATTGCCCGGCGGGCGAGGCCTTCGAAGCGAACCGACAAGTTCGACCTGCCGGCCTGCGGATAAATCCCATACCGGTTCGTTGATCTTCACGCGGATGGTTCCAGTCGTCTCCAGCCAGGTCCCCTCGGTGCTACGGATGGCATCGGCTTCGAGCAGGAAGGTCGTCCTGTCCGGCTGCCAGTAGGGCGTTTGCGCCTTTCGCAGCCTCGGATTCGAGACGACCCGCCCGCGAATTGTGGCCAGGACTGAGCCTTTACCGGAAAAAGTAACGATGTGATTTTCGGGAATTCGCCGGTATGACAGCGCCGACCATGTAGCCGAGGCGAAAATAATGGTTGATGCGATTGCGGCGATTGTGAGTATGCGGAGATGCTCGCGCCGGAGCGTAATAGCGGCTGTCAGGAATGCTGCGATTCCCGCTGTCGCCCAGACACCAATAGGCAGCGGCGCGTATCGCCCCAGGACGATTCCCGCTACCATCGCAATCGCCGCCGGGACAAGCGGCGCGGGCGGCGCTAAACGGGCATTCGTCATTGGGCATTCGGCATTTGGCATTGGTGGCACTGGGTTTGTGAAGATTTTTTTCTGTTTAATTTCACGATTCAATAAAATATCAGGATTATAAAGAAAAGACGTATAACGACCCTCTTACCACCAATGCCTAATGCCAGGTGCCTAATGCCTTTCTTCAATCCGCAATTGTTACATTTCTCTTCCGATTGCTTTTGCGATTCGTTTGAGCATGCCCGTCAGTTCGCCGAATGCTTCGGGCGTCAGTGATTGTGCTCCGTCGGACAGTGCGTGTTCGGGGTCGTGATGGACTTCCAGGAGGAGTCCGTCGGCCCCGGCTGCTACTGCCGCTTGGCACATCGACGGGACCATGTGTGCATGGCCCGTGCCGTGAGACGGGTCGATGATTACCGGCAGGTGCGTTCGCTGTCGCAGCGCCGGCAGGACCGCCAGGGCCAGCGTATTGCGAACGTAGGTCTCAAAGGTGCGGATACCGCGCTCGCAGAGGATGACCTGGCTGTTACCGCCGTTGATGATGTATTCCGCCGCCAGGAGCCACTCGTCCAGATGTGCGCTTGGTCCGCGTTTGAGCATGACGGGTTTTCCGCATTTACCGGCTGCTTCCAGGAGCGGATAATGCTGCATGTTCCTCGCGCCGATTTGCACGACGTCGGAGGCTTCGGCGACCGCATCGAGGCTTTCGATACCGATGGCTTCGGTAATGATTGCCAGCCCCGTAGCGTCGCGAGCCTCTTCGAGAATCTTGAGGCCTTCCTCTCTCATTCCCTGGAAACTGTATGGGCTTGTGCGTGGCTTGTACGCTCCGCCTCGCAGTCCGATAGCGCCGGCCGATGCGACGGCGTCGGCTGTGCGGAGCAACTGGTCCCGGTCTTCGACGGCGCAAGGCCCGGCGATAATGCCGATTTTGTTTCCGCCGACGCCGAAAGCCTTGGGGCCTATGGGGATTTCCGTGCGGGTCTGCTTGACCTCGGTCGAAGCCATTTTGTACGGCGCGAGAATCGGGACGATCTGCTCGACCATCGGGGCGTTCTCTATCGCGCCCTTATCGACGGTTCGCTTGTCGCCGATGCAGGCGATAACCGTCCGGTCAGTACCGTAAATGGGGTGATCCTTAAGCCCGAAGTCGTGGACCAGGCTGATGACGTGCTGGATCTGCTCGTCCGTCGCGCCGGGTTTCATTACGATTATCATTTTGAAATACTCCTGTTGAGTCGTTCAATCTCTGCGTTTGTCGATTGTTACTGTTGCGCCGGCCTGTTCCAATTGCCTCCTGGCGTTTTGGGCTTCGGCTTTTGTCATGCCCGTCAGGACAATACCGTCTTCCGATCTGACGATATCACGGGCCTCATTCAAGCCGAGTTTAGTCAGCGAACGGACAGCCTTGATAACGGCGTCCTCATACGGTCCGACGTCCTCAAGGATTACGTCGAAGGAACCTTCCATCATCTTGCTATATGTCCGCCCGCGATCATCCAGAGGTTTCTGGATTTTTTCTTTAATCGTTTTTTCGACGTCTTTCTTGGTTTCGACGGCGGTTTTTGCCGATTCGCCGCCTATGTAGGACATAATCACCACGACAACCAACAGCCCCAGCAA
>DAOVLV010000118.1 GCA_030631085.1 Planctomycetales bacterium
AGCGAAGCGATGACGCGCCTTAATCTGACTTGTTTGATGTTGCAAGTGTTTGCTTGCACTGTGTCAGGTCTTGCGTAGGCGAAGCAACGACAACCCGCCAAGGGATAACAGCAACATCGCGGTAGGTTCGGGCACTACGGTGAACTCGTGCGTTTGCCGGATTATAGGGCTGCTGCAAATGTATTCGGCTGTGCAGATCTGCCAGCCGTGATCGGCTGCGAAACCCTCCGGATCGTCCAGGAACGCCGAGGCCGCCTCGGCGCCCTCGACGAAGTTCAAAGCGTCCGTGTGCAGGTAGTTAACTACAAGACTGTATGTGCCCGGCTCAAGCCTGCCGATGGGCAGGAGGTATTCATGAGGGCCGTAGATGGTGGCCGTTATACCGCTAAGTATAAGGTAGGCATTGAGTGTCAGCGTGTTACCATTCCTGTGCAACCGAGTCTCAAAGGCTCCGAAACAGGGGCGATGCGCAAACAAAGGTTCAACGATTGTCAGCACATCGGTATCAGTCAGCAGGATGTCTTCCTGTCGGGGTGAAGGCGGGGCGGGAGTGAATGGAGCAAAATACTTCCAACGCACGGGGTTCGAACAAAGCTCCAGTGGCATAGATTTTCGAACATGGACGCTCCGCGAGTTCTTTGGTGCCGCTTCCCCATTAGAAACGGCGACGGTCGCAAGAACCAGAAAGCAACCCATTGCATAGATGATTGTTCGCATGTCCTTCTCCGTCCTTATGAGATTTCCCAAATATTTCTTTAATTCTAACGGCCAGGGGCGTCTTTGACAAGAATAAAAGGTGGGCCTCCGCCCCCAAGGGGTTTCCGCTTCGCTCCAACTTCGCTCCGGTCTAGCCTACCGCTTATGACGCACGAAGAGGCGATTTGTATCCAGCAAATGAAGAATTAATAATTTTTCCCGAAGAGTATTCGTGCAATTCGTGGTAATTCGTGAAATTCGTGGTTATCATGTCGCTTATGGCGAAGAAAAAATCCCCAAAGCAGCCGGCGGCGAAAGCGGCGATGACCTATAAGGATGCCGGCGTTGATATTGACGCGGGCGAGGCCATGGTCGAGGGTATCCGCACGCTGGTGGAGAAGACCTACTCTCCACGCGTCGTCGGGGCGCTGGGCGGGTTCGCCGGGCTGTTCAGCCTGGACTTCGAAGAAGACCTCCTCAAGCAAAAATACCGCGACCCGATCCTGGTCTCCTGCTGCGACGGAGTAGGCACGAAACTGAAGGTGGCCTTCAAAACCGGAAAACTCGACACGGTCGGAATCGACCTGGTGGCGATGAATGTCAACGACCTTATCTGCATCGGGGCAGAACCCTTGTTCTTCCTGGACTATGTAGCCGTCGGTCGGCTCGACCCCGACCGGATGCGGGACATTATCGCCGGCATTTCCAATGGATGCGTCCAGTCCGGGTGCGCGCTACTCGGCGGCGAGACGGCCGAGATGCCCGACTTCTACAAGACCAGAGAATTCGACATGGCCGGCTTTGCCGTCGGCGTAGTCGAGCGAGACAAGATAATCAACGGCTCCGGCGTCAAGGCCGGCGATTCGATTATCGCACTGGCGTCCGATGGGCTGCACTCCAACGGGTACGGGTTGGCGAGGAAGGTGATTTTCGGTAAGGCAAAGTTGAAACCGTCCGACACGCCGGCTGAACTGGAAGGCGCAACAGTGGCTGATGCGATGCTCGCTCCGACACGGATATATGTCAAAGCCGTTCGCGCAGTACTGGCTGCATACAAGAGGCGCAACATGGTCAGGGCAATGGCGCATATCACCGGCGGGGGGCTTCCGGGCAATCTTCCGCGAGTCCTGCCGGCCGGCTTGACGGCTCGACTGAAACGCTCCAGCTGGAAACCGTCGGGAATTTTCGAGTTAATCGCCAAGGCCGGTCCCGTTGACCAGGTCGAGATGTTCCGCGTATTCAATATGGGGGTTGGTTTCGTGATGGTCGTTTCGCCTTACCACGCATCGGCTGTGATGAACCGCCTGCGAAAGGCGCATCAGCGATGCTGGCAGATAGGGAAGGTCGTCAAGGGTGGGCCAAGCATACAGTGGACATAAAATCCGAAATCCGAAACTCGAAATCCGAAACAAATTCGAAATCATAATGACCAAATATCTCAAACATCCCAATCGACAGAATCTTTTTCTGTTTCGTATTTCGCATTTCGACATTCGGATTTTACGTCGTTCCATGTGGACGAAGTGGCTTTGTGGTATCAGTCATTCTGCGTTGTTGATTATTTTGGCGTCGTCAGGTCTGATCGGTTGTGCGCCGGCCCAGCCTTTTGATACGCCGCAGCGACTCGATCGCGGATTGGTGCTGGTCCTTCCCGGAATCGAAGGGGCGAGTTGGATTAACGAGGGTATCTGCTGGGGGCTTGCCGACGCGGGCGTCCACTGCGCTATCGAACTTGTCGATTGGACCATGCCCGGAGCCTATCTGCATAATCTGCGCGACCAGGAGCGCAATCGCAAAAAGGCGGAAGAAATCGCCGACAGGATCGAGCGATATCAGATGTCGGCCCCGAATCGTCCGGTGATTCTCGTCGGACACAGCGGGGGCGGCGCAATGGCTATATGGGTGGCCGAAGCGCTTTCGCCGGGAAGCCGCGTCGATGGGATAATCCTCCTGTCGGTCTCGCTAAGCCCCGGATACCTGCTGGACGTTTCGCTTGGTAATTCGCGTCGGGGAATTGTCAGTTTCCATTCACGCAAGGACTGGGTTTTTCTCGGCGCGGGCACAGCCACGTGGGGCACGATGGACGGTGAACACACAGCCTCTGCTGGAATGGCTGGTTTCGACGTTCCTGCCCAACCGGGACGCGAAGGGACGTACCGCAAACTTTTTCAGATAGCCTGGCGGGAACAAATGGCTCGCACAGGACATGCCGGCGGACACCGAACCAGCGGCGCGAGACAATTTGTCAAACATTACGTCGCTCCGCTGGTCCTTGCTGATAAATGGGACCGGGCCGTCATGAAAACCATTCTATCCGACGAGCAGGCGGCGACATGCCCAACGACGACGACAAAATGACTATAGGCGAGCACGTCGAGGACCTTCGCCGGCATCTGCTGCGAGCGCTGATCGTCGCTGTCGCGGGCGTTATAGTTTGCTTTATCTTTCGTGAGCATCTGTTTCAGTTGCTAACCTGGCCGTTGTCGGTGGCGACCGGCGGCAACCCGCCTCCGTTGCATTTTTTCGCCCCGCCCGAAGCGTTCACTGCGATGATTCGCATGTGTTTGGTTGCCGGTGTGATCCTGGCTGGGCCTTACATATTGTGGGAGGCGTGGCGTTTCATAGCCGTCGGATTGTATCGGCTCGAACGCCGGAGAGTCCTGCGGTATCTCGGGCCGAGCATCGGCCTGTTCGTTGCCGGCGTGGCGTTTTTCTTTGTTATCGTCGCGCCGCTGGTGCTTCGTTTCTTCATTCTCTTCGCCGAGGATAACTTTCCCGTTCCGCCGGATTGGTGGTCCGGTTGGCTCGGCGGGCGTACCGTTACTACTGCCCCTGCCGCCGGCGCCGGCGGCGTCAAGCCAGTCCTTCGTCTCAGCGAATACCTCCACTTTGTTTCGGTCCTGTCGCTGGCCTTTGGCCTGGCGTTTCAGACGCCGCTGGTGGTGCTGTTCGGCGTCCGCAGCGGCATCGTTACCGTCGAGACGCTTCGCCGCTTCCGCCGGCACGTGTTCCTGGTAATCATGTTCATCTCGGCCATTATCACCCCGCCGGATTGGCTTAGCATGGTCGCGCTGACGGTCCCGATGTACCTGCTGTACGAGGCCGGACTGCTTGTGGCGAAGAAGAAGGCCCGCTAAACGCCCAATCGATTTGCCTGCCGTTTAGTGGTCTTATAGTGCGGCGGAACATAGTCCCGCCGCACTATGTATCAAGAGCCTGGGAATTAATCATCGTCGCGCTCGCGACGGCGGTGCGATTTCAGTTTGCGTTCGATTTTCTCCAGTCGCTCTGCCCGGCGTTCCAGTTCCGCCTCACGGCGTTTCAGTTGCTCTTCCCGTTCATTGAGTTGCCTGACGCGGCGTTCGAGACGTTCTGCCGGTTCCCGCACGCGGCGTTCGAAACGTTCTGCCGGTTCCCGCACGCGGCGGGGTTCGCCTTTACGTAGCCGGGGTTCACCCTTACGTCGGCGGGCTTCACCTTCACGTCGGCCCGGCCTGGCCTTTTCGCGAGGCCGTTGACCTTCAAACCGCTTGACGAGCCTCTCGACCATCGCTTCCAGACGATCGAGTCGCTCGGCGATTTCCGGACGTCGGCCCATCTGATCTCCACGATGCTGCCTGCGGCCCATCTGACGGCCGGGACGCCGGCCCATCTGATCGCCGCGATGCTGCCTGCGACCCATCTGCCGGCCGGGACGCCATCTCATCTGATCACCGCGCTGCTGCCTGCGACCCATCTGTCGGCCGGAACGCCAGCCCATCAGATCGCCGCGCTGCTGCCTGCGACCCATCTGACGACCGGGACGCCGGCCCATCTGATCGCCGCGCTGTTGCCTGCGGCCCATCTGACGACTTGGACGCCGGTCCATCTGGTCTCCGCGCTGCTGCCTGCGACCCATCTGACGACCGGGACGCCAGCCCATCTGGTCGCCGCGATGCTGCCTGCGACCCATCTGCCGGCCTGGATGCCAGCCCATCTGATCTCCGCGTTGCTGCCTGCGGCCCATTTGACGGCCGGGACGCCGGCCTATCTGATCGCCGCGCTGCTGCCTGCGGCCCATCTGCCGGCCGGGACGCCGGCCCATCAGATCGCCGCGCTGCTGCCTTAAGCGGTCCGCTATTCTTGGTCGCTGCGGATGCATCATTCCGCTGCGGCGGGCCATCGGACGACGGAGGCCTTGGCCTGAGCGGTCCGCTATTTTCGCCTTGCCGCGTTGACGCGGCACCGGAGCGGCAGTGTCTTTGCCGCGATGTTGGCGGAAGTTGCGGAAAATTCGCTCGGCCAGGTCCGGGTGCTCAATCAGCCAGCGGTTGATTTCGCGGGCCTGGCGAGCGTCCTTTACTGCCTTGGCCGGTCCGCGCCGGGGCGAGTCTTGCGCCGGTTCGGCCAGAGCGGTGAGGCTCAATGCCGACACCAGAGCAAAACTTACCAAAACCATTACAATCCTTCGTCTCTTCATGATAATTCTCCTAAAAGGCGTCTCTTTGACGCAGTCCTTGTTAGTATAAACGTAAGCAGGTGTAGTATATTGCCGGTTGCGATTTTTTTTATGCCAAACTAATTAAGCAGGCCGGCGATTTTTAAGAACCCTTTTCAGTGTTTGCGGATTGGTTGTTTCCTGCCAAGCGTCTTTTTTCAGCGGAGGATGTGGGCGCGAAGTGGTGCGCCTTGTCGCCGCCGCTCTGGAGCAGGCGCAGGGCGGGGGATTCGCCCTTGCTTGCCGCCGCGGCAGGGTCTATAAAACAAATCGCCGGATCGGCCGGCAGCGGGCGGGTGTACCGCCGCAACAAATAAAGGAGACTTTCGATGGCGACAGGAACGTTCAGCCAAAAAGTAAATCGCGTTACTGATGCTCACGTTCACCTGGATGACCTTGCCTCGCTGGGCAATTTGATGGAAATACGCGAGCATCTTGGACTGGAGCGTATGAATCTTGCCGGCATCGTGGACGCCCGCAGCGGCGCAGGTCACGCCCAAGGCCTCTGCGCGAAGGTCTCCGGTGAGGGGGCATTTTACTGTTTCGGCGGGCTGAACCACGCAGCCGCTATCTCCGGCGGAAAGGTCTCCGCGCCGAGCCTGGCCGAACAGGTCGATAATCTCATCTCGGCCGGATGCGACGGAATCAAGTTGCTTGAGGGGAAACCGACCTCGCGCCGGAAACTGCCCTTTGCCCTGGACGGGGACTACTACGGTGAATTCTTCGCCCGCGCCGAGCAGCGCGGCGCGGCGCTGCTGTGGCACGTCGCCGACCCGGAAGAGTTCTGGGACCCGCAAAAAGCGCCCAAATGGGCCGTCGAGAATGACTGGGCTTGCGGGCCTGAGGATGTCCCGAAGGAACAACTCTACGCCGAGGTCGAGCAGGTGCTTCAGCGACATCCGAACCTGCGTGTGATCCTGGCGCATTTCTACTTTCTCTCCGCCGACCTGCCGAGGGCGGAGCGGTTCCTCCAGGCCCATCCCAACGTGAAGATCGACCTCGCCCCCGGCGTCGAATTCCTGTTCAACCTTTCGCGCGATCCGGGCCGGTCGAGGGAGTTCTTCCTCGCCCATCAGGATCGCATCGTTTTCGGTACGGACATTGACAGCCGCAGCACGCCCGCCCAGGCCGCCGC
>DAOVLV010000011.1 GCA_030631085.1 Planctomycetales bacterium
TCAACACTGAGAAAAAAGAGTTCCGATGAAATGTGGGGAAGAACGCAAAAACGGTGGATGGAATGGTACAAGAAGACCGAGTTCAAGGAAATCGACATCGGCGAGGGAAAACCTTATGCAGGACTGTCGAAAGTCATACCCGGGGGCGAAAAAATCACGAACAGTAGCGATAAAAAGTGGAGCAAGGACCTGGAGTTAAGCCGGCTTCGATTGAAAAGTCTGGAGGTCGGCTTTGCCGTCGATAGCACCGGGTCAATGGGGAGCGTTGTCCAGTGGATAAAACGCGACGTGGTCAGGATGATGCGAGCGTTTGAACTGATCAGCCGGGAACCTCGGATCAGCGTTCTGCTTTATCGCGACCACGGCGACGCATACGTCGTCCAGGGCGTTCCCCTGCTCGATAGCGGCGAAAAACTCGCATATTCACTCCGCAATGCCGGCGCAAAAGGCGGTGGGGATATCCCCGAAGCCGTCTATGAAGCCCTTTACACCATCGTCAAAAGGCAGAAGTGGTCGAAGAGTTCAACCGCCCGGAAAGTAGTCGTTCTCGTCGGCGACGCGCCGCCTCAGCAAAAGAGCCTGAAAAAAATCGAGAAGTTGGTAACAAAGGCTACGGAAAAACGATTCCGCTTCTTCTGCGTCAAGGTTCGCACTCCCTACCGTCGTCTAACCAAACTTCCCAATTACGACAGCGCCCTGGCGACATTCGACAAGATTGCCAAACTGGGTAACGGCAAAAGTATATGGGTCGATTTCAGGGGACGTTACCACAGTTCGCGATGGATGGGCGTCGCCCCGCCGAAAGACGATAAAGACTCCGGAAGGGTCATACTTCGCGAAGTGCTCAAGGCCCTGCTGGAAGAAGGGTACCGTGACCGGGTGGAACCGTTCGTCGATGTCCTGATCGAGTACGTCGAAACGCCGGTAAAAGAGAAACGCTTCCCATTCGACGAATACGTTCCAAGCACCAGCAGCCACAAATGGACAGACCCGCAGGCGAGATGACGGACCGGAATACCGGATTACCGTGAGACTGGATTACCGGAAGTCCTGATATGGTATTTATGGCTTGCTCGTTTCCACGTAGTGTTACTGGGGGAAGCGAGGCGTGTGGCGGATGTCTTTGACAAACCGCAGCAGGGTGAGCGCCGCCAGAAGCGTCAATCCGCTCAAACCAAGCATGATCTGAAAAACGTTCAATTCCACCCCGGCTACGGTTGTGGACCAGTCGGCCGATACAGCCGACAGAACGCCCCCAGCCACAAGCGGCGCTGCCGACGGACCGACGAATATCAGGATATTCGCCAGGCACAGGAAGAACGCCCGCCCCCTATCCGGCGTCAGGTGGAACAGTTGGGTTGTGCAGGCGAGGAATCCGCCCGCACGGGCAGCACCAGCCAGAATCAACGCAGCGGGCATGAGGAACCTTGCCTGATTGCGAGGCAGCATCCCGATACCGACAGCCGAAAAACACACTACGCACAACAACAGGTGAGTGGCGACAAAGACTCGCTTTGTACCTATGCGATCGACGAGTTGCCCACCAATCAGAAGCGCCAGGATCGTCCCCAGCATCGTAAAACCCGTGATGATAATGTTCTCGTTCGTCGGGAATCCCATATACCTCATGTAAAGCACCAGAGGCTGGCCGAGAAAACCGATGCAAAGCCCCACAATGGCGAAATACCCGCAGAAGATCAGGACGTCCTTCCGGCGAAGGAGGTTTGAGATGTGTTTTCTCCAGTCGCCGAAATCGTCCTGATCGACGCCCGATTCGGCAACGACGGGAATTCTGGAAACGAAATAATTACGAAGCATCACCAGCGAAGCAGCCACGACTATGACGACCTGGAATCGCCAGGTCGCCGGCGACTTTCCAAGGAACAGGCCCGCAGCGACGATCGCGACAAATACCGAGGTGCTCCACCATGCTCGCATTTTTCCGATGAACCGCCCTCGGCTGTCGGCTGGGATAGTGTCGTGGAGAATCGGGAACCAGAAAGTAAAACCGCTCTGCCCGATTGCGACGGCGACAAAAACGGTCAACACAACCGCCCGGGCAGTTGACGCTCCGATTCCCATAACAACAGGAAAAAAAGCCGCTGCGGCCATGGTTAGCGCATAAACCGTCCAGCAGCGGAGCATGAATTTTTTACCGTTCGCCGGATGTACCCGCAACGAGACGGGAATCTGAACGATGCGTGCAAATCCGACCGTCGCCCCAAGCAGCATAGCCAAGCCGTCCGAACCGCCGAGATGCTTGATGAACAAGGTTCCGAAACCCGACCGGATAAGCAGCATTATCAGGACGGCGCCTGCCGATGAACCGAGATAGATATACCGCATCCCACGACGCTGCTGGGCGGGGCTTAGTCCGGCACCGCTTCTGGAGTCTATAGCAGATGTAATCGCTTCGCGGCGCATTTGTCAGCATAAAACCGGTGAACCCGGGTTAGAGGTACGATCTTGCGGGCCTCTCATCCGCCTTTTTTGAATTCGACCAGTTCCATCAGAACCTGCATTTTACCGGTTTCGACGTCGGAGATAGTTTTAACCATTCCTCCGGGTATTTCTTCTGATGTCCAGGTCTTGGTCGTCATTGTCCTTTCGCGCGGTTTCATTTTCAGTTCCATCACCTTGCACTTGATCTTTTTCCCGGCGATGGTAAGCGTTTCGGTTCCGAGGTCTTTCATTTCGGGTTTGATTGTGGCTTCGGCGACGGGGGTTTTGAAAGGCTGGGCGAAGCGGGGCATCTTCTGCTCCGACGATGGCATCTTTTGGTCGCCCATCTTAATAGTCATCTTCACATAGGCGAACTGTTCGTCAACCTTTGTAACCACCATCGTCCGGGTCATGTTGTTGGACATCTTGTACTTGACCATATCGCCGACCTTGGCGTTGCCCCATGGTGTCTTCTGCTTGCCTACAGGCTTAGGTTCCGGTTTCACCTCCGGCTTGACTTCAGGCTTTACCTCAGGTTTGACTTCAGGTTTGACTTCAGGTTTGACCTCAGGCTTTACTTCGGGTTTTACCTCGGGCTTTACTTCAGGTTTCACCTCAGGTTTCACTTCAGGTTTCACTTCGGGTTTGGCGACGGTTTCCTTGTCCTGCTTGGGGGGTGTTTTCGTTTCCTCTTCCTTCCCGCATCCCGCGAGAATCAGTCCTGTAACAAGAAGCATAGCGCACAGCGTGGTAAACATTTTGGTTTTCATGGTAAGTTTCCTTTCATGAGTTAGAGCCGGGTTGGTTGACATGTCATTTTACCTCGGGATGAAACCTAATCTTGATTATCCGCGTCAATTGGCGATTGTCAATCGTAATATAGTAAGTCAAATCAATCCGCAATCCACAATCCGCAATCCGCAATTGTTACAGTTCGCTTTTTAGTTTTCGCAGCAGGTCGAGGGCTTGCATCGGCGTCATGTCGTTCAGGTCGGCAGCCTTGATTTCGCGGGCGATGCGCGAGGCGGGGTCGGCGAAGAGGTTCATCTGGGCAGCGGCCAGTCTGGCGCGTTCAGCCAGTTCGGGCATGTCCAGCCCCTCAGCCAGATGCGCCTGTAATTGCGGCAGGATGGTTTTTGCGCGGTCGATTACGTCTTTCGGAACGCCGGCAAGACGGGCTACGTGCACGCCGTAGGACTGGTCCGTCCCGCCGGGGATAATTTTGTGCAGGAAGACGACCTCGTCTGCCCACTCGCGGACGGAGACGTTGAGGTTGGATGTGCCGTCCAGCAGGTCTTCCAGTTCGGTCAGTTCGTGGTAGTGCGTCGCGAAGAGCGTGCGGCACTTGACTCGCAGCGCGATGTGCTCGCATATCGCCCACGCCAGCGCAAGCCCGTCGCAGGTGCTCGTGCCCCTGCCAACCTCGTCGAGAATGACCAGCGATTTGTCAGTGGCGTTGTTGAGGATGTTGGCGGTCTCGATCATTTCGACCATGAAGGTCGATAGACCGGCTGTCAGTTCGTCGGCTGCTCCGACGCGGGTGAAGATGCGGTCGGTGATTCCGATGGTGGCCTGCTCGGCTGGGATAAAGCATCCGGTCTGTGCGAGCAGTACGAGGATGGCCGTCTGGCGGATGTAGGTGCTTTTGCCGGACATGTTCGGGCCTGTGATAATCAGGAGGCGGTTATCGCGAGCGTCCATATGCACGTCGTTGGGGACGAATTTCTCTTCGAGCGTCTGGTCGAGGACGGGGTGCTTTCCGCCGGCGATGTGCAGGATATTTTCCTGTGTGATTGTCGGGCGGTGGTAGTTCCGTTCGATGGCGAGGTGCGCGAATGCAGCCAATACGTCCAGTGTGGCGATGGCTTCGGCAGCGGCCTGGAATTGCGCGACGTACCCGCTCAATTCGACGCGGACCTGCTCGAAGAGTTTTGCTTCCAGTATTTTGGCGCGTTCAACGGCGGTCAGGGCTTCGGACTCGAATCGTTTCAGTTCGTCGGTGATGTACCGCTCGGCGTTTTTGAGCGTCTGTTTGCGGACGAAATCGGCGGGAACCTTATCGGCGTTGGCGTGGCTGACTTCGAGGTAGTATCCGAAGACCCGGTTGTATCCGACCTTCAGGTTCGCTATTCCGGTCTGGTTGACCAGGCTTACCTGGTAATCCGCCAGCCAGGTTTGTCCGTCGGTACCGACGCGGCGAAGGTGGTCGAGTTGTTCGTCGAATCCGTCGGCTATGACGCCGCCCTCGCGGAGAACCGGCGGGCAGTCGGGGCTTATCGCACGTGCGATTAAATCGGCTGATGCATCCAGGCCTGTGGCGAATTTGGCGGTTTGGTCCGTTATCAGTTCGCTACGGCTATCGGTCAGCAGTTTGCCGAGTTCCGGAAGCAGGTGCAGCGTCTGTCCAAGTCCCAGCAGTTCTCGCGGGCGGATGCGGGCGAGTGAGATATTGGACGCGATCCGGTCGATTTGGCTCATACCGTCGAGCAGGCCTCGAAGCCTTGCCAGGCGCGACCCGTCGGAGGCCAGTTCTTCGACTGCGTCCTGACGAGCGACGATGGCGGAGTACGACCGCATAGGCCAGGTCAGCCAACGCTCCAGCATCCGTGCGCCCATTCCGGTAGCGGTCCGGTCGATGGTTTCGATCAGCGAACCGGCCCGTCGTCCCGCTCGCAGTGTGCGGAGGATTTCCAGGCAGCGGATCGTGTTGCCGTCCATTATTACCCGGTCGTTCCGGTCGAACCGGCGGAGCGAGCCAATATGGGCAAGGGCGGTTTTCTGGGTCGCACGCAGGTAGTCGATAACAGCCCCTGCCGCAGAAAGCGATGCGTCGTATGTGTCAAAACCGAATCCTGCCAATGTTTCGGTTCCAAAGTGTTCCTTGAGCAGTTCCTGTGCGCTGTGCGCGTCGAACGCCCACGGGCCGCAGGCGGTAACGGATGAACCTATGCTCTGACGCAGCGACTGGCGGAGTTCCGGCGAATCCATCGCGGAACCTTCAGGGACGATAACCTCGGCAGGGCGTATGCGGATAAGTTCGTCCATCGCGTGATCTGCCGGCGCGAGCATCGCTTCGAACCTGCCTGAAGATACCTCCACCCACGCAATCCCGACCTGGCGCGATGCCTGCGGCTTATCTTGCGGATCGAACACTGCTGCGAGGTAGTTTCCTTCGCGCTGCTCCAGGAGGTTCTCTTCGGTCAGCGTTCCGGGCGTTACGAGGCGTACCACGTCGCGCTTGACGACGCCTTTGGCCTGCTTCGGATCCTCGACCTGCTCGCAGATAGCGACGCGCCGACCTGCGCGGACGAGTTTGGCGAGGTACGAGTCAAGGGCGTGGTAGGGGATGCCCGCGAGTGGAATTGCCGCCGGCCCCTTATTTCGGCTTGTGAGGGTCAGTCCGAGGATATTGCTGGCGATTTTGGCGTCTTCGTAGAACATTTCGTAGAAGTCGCCCATCCGGAAAAAGAGGATGTAGTCCGGGTACTGCTGCTTAAATTGCCGGTACTGTTTCATCGCCGGCGTTTCAGGTTGTGGGGGTTTTTCCGCGCTCACGACGGGGATGATAGACAACGCAGAGAGTCAGAGCAAGCCCCTGCGATGGATTGGTTGATTGGTTGACTGGTTGATTGGTGAATTGGTGAATCAGTTTTTTCTGTTTTCCCCTATTCCCTACGCCCTATGACCTACTCCCTGCTTTTAAGCTGCGAGTCGGTGACGGGCGGACAGGTCGTGGACTGTTGCGATGAAACATTCGAAAAGAGCCGGTGCAGGCCATTTGCGACGGGCACGCTCGTGGTTAATCTGACGCCATGACGGTGCGAAGGGAAGCATTACCGATTCGAGGCTAAGGTCTTCAGCCTCCCCAGCCAGTCTGCCCAAGGCCTCAACGATGCTGAAAGGCGGTTCTATCGGTTTGGCCTGATCGCTGTTTGCGGGCAGGCAGTGTTCGACTGATGAGGAAACCATGTGCTCCCGGCAGGCGATGGGGCGGAGCGGATAAATCGTGCAGGCCTCATGCTTCAGGAACGGGCAATCAACGTCAATCCCGGCGTACCAGCGATTGATGGTGTCGGTGGCGTCCTGTGGTTTTTCCCCTGAGGCGACCCGGCCTTGGGGGGTCGGAGGCCGACCTGCATCGAGTATTCGCTGCGCTGCGTTCACGAACGCGGAAAGAACGTCTCTTTGTTCTTCAGGCTTGATAGCCTGTATCTCGTCCCATATGCGAAACACCTCCGGCGCCGATACGGGTACGAGGTATCGACAGCACGCGGCACATCCTTTTTCGCAGGGGATATTTCGGCCTGTACGATTAGCGTACTCGATGGTTCGACGCGCGATTTCGTCGGAAAGCGAGCGGGCTACAGGAACCACGTCAGCCAACCCGGCGGGGCGGTCGGTTACGAAAATTTGACCCTTGAGTGTCTCGTCGTACACCTTCAGGTTGAGATCGATAATGGCTGTTTCTTCGGGAAACTGGTTGGTTTCGAGATTATCGCCTTCGAGGATAAGAGATGCTACCGGTTCACACGTCATAAGTAAATTCCTCTTGGGAGCGGACTTACCGCTCGGGTAATTTACCTCTGACACGGCCCAGGGCGCACAAAGCGCCATGACCCTCCGTGTCCGAACTGATTTATTTATCGGACAAAACCACAGAAAGGATTATTTACAGTAAGGGATTATTTCCTTGCGACTTTCCTGACTTATCAAAGACTTCTTTGCCCCTGTCCGCCGACGGGCAGGTGAGCGGAGGGGCATCCCTTTTTTTTTGCCCAATTCCCTGTATTCAGATTATTTTTGATTTTCTGGTTTTGAAACTAATTCCGCCTCCCTTAATGCCGATACTTCGATAGTCGGTTGCAAATGGTGCGGATCATACGGAGTGAGTATCGGATGGTTCGTAATCAGGTTTTGTTGGCATTACCGACAGAAACTCCCTACAGGGAGCGTCACCTCAATCGCCATACTACGCGATGCCCCGTCTCCGTTTTTACATACATTGGCATGAACCCAAACAGTAATACCATTTGAGGAAGGTAGGAAAATGTCTGAACAGGCAACAATAACACAGGAGCAGCAAACACAGAAAGCGGGTAAGTATCTGACTTTCGTACTGGCCGGGGAGGAGTACGGCCTGGAGATTCTCCGCGTCCGTGAGATTATCGGTTACATGGACATCACCGCCGTACCGCAGACGCCCGATTATGTCAAAGGCGTCATCAACCTTCGCGGGCAGGTGATACCGGTAGTCGATTTGCGGACCAAGTTCGGTATGGAGACCGCTGAGCAGACCGAAGAAACGTGCATCATCGTAGTGGAAATTTCCCAGGGTGATCACAGCATCAGCACGGGGATCGTAGTGGACCGCGTTTCGGAGGTGCTTGACATCGCCAGCGGGGACATAGAAGACCCGCCGGACTTCGGTAGCAGGGTGGACACCGATTTTATTCTCGGAATGGGCAAGATCGGCGATTCGGTAAAAATTCTGCTCGACATCGACAAGGTTCTGGCCGGCGATGAACTCGGCGAATTCGCAAACGCCGACGCCGAAACGGACGAACAATAAAACTCTCGACAGCATCGGCCCGGCGTAGGGAATCGATGCAAAATACGTAAAACGAATCAAAAAGGGAAAGGAAGGAACAACTATGTTTAAGAACATGAAACTTGGGACAAAAATTGCAGGCGGTTTCGCCATTGTGCTGCTGTTGACGGCAGTGTTGAGTTATATCTCATACAACGGCATGACCACCGTCAGTGACCGGGTAGATAAGGTCGCCGACTGCAATACAATCATTCAAAAAGTTGGCGTTATGCGCCAGCAGGAGAAGAACTTCGTAATCCGGGGCGACCACAAATACGTTACAAGGGTCGATGAACTGGTGGACGAAACCGTTACTGCCCTGAATGAACTCAAGGGTAAGTTTGACAAGCCCGAAAACAAGGCCGCTATCGACGACATCCTCAAACAGGCCAATTCATACAAGTCCGCCTTCGATAGTTACGTGGAACTGGCGGAAAAGAAGGCCGAACTGGTCAGCACCACCGGTAGTCTGGTTACAAGTGCACGCGAGGTTGTCAGTGTGGCTGAAACAATGCGGGCAGAGCAGAAAAAAGAACTTGATGAAATCCTGCACGGTAAAACCAGGCCCGCCAAATCGGCATCGAATTCGGGCAGCAACTGGGCGACCGCAGCCGCGGCTGCGCCGGCGACCACCGGTACGCGGAATAATAAACAGGTGGACGACAAACTAACCAAGGCCGACGATGCCAACCGGATAATCAAGTGGGCACTGGAATGCCGTCGCCACGAGAAGAACTACATCGCAAGATGCGACGACACGTACGTCCAGAAGGTCAACGACAATGCACAGAAGATTGCCAAATTGGCCAAGGACATGAAGTCGCGTTTCCAGCAGGCGAAGAATCAACAGCAGGCCGACCAGATGGTCGCTGCAGCCGAAACCTACAGCAAGGCGTTCGGCGAATTCGTCGCAATGACGAACCAGCAGAAGGTTGCCGACGAGAAGATGGTAGAAGCCGCAAGGGCGACAGTCGAAAGCAGCGAGAAGGTCGTCACAGCCCAAAGCGAGCAGATGTTCAGCCAGATGGCTTCGGCCAATGTCCTGATGATCGGCGGAGCGATTGTTACCATCCTGCTTGGTTCCATGCTTGCTTTGGTGATAACGCGCGGAATTACCAAGCCGGTCAATCGCATTATCCAGGGCCTGACCAGTGGATCAGAACAGGTATCAGCCGCCAGTGGGCAGGTTTCATCTTCCTCGCAATCGCTCGCTCCAGGTGCAACCGAGCAGGCGGCAGCCGTCGAGGAAACCACCAGCAGCATCGAAGAAATGTCTTCGATGACCAAGCAGAACGCCGGTAACGCCGTCGAGGCCAAGAATCTCTCCGCCGGTGCACGCGACGGGGCAGAGAAGGGCGCCGAGGCAATGGGCAGAATGTCCAAGGCAATCGAGGATATTAAAAAGTCCTCCGATGAAACCTCCAAGATCATCAAAACGATCGACGAGATCGCCTTCCAGACAAACCTGCTGGCGTTGAACGCCGCAGTGGAAGCCGCTCGCGCAGGCGACGCCGGCAAGGGCTTCGCCGTCGTGGCTGAAGAGGTCCGCAACCTCGCCAAACGCAGCGCCGAAGCGGCGAAGAACACTTCCGACATGATCGCCGAATCGGTCAAAAACGCCGACAACGGCGTCGAAATAAGTCAGGAAGTTACACAGCAGTTCACTGAAATCACGGGCGGGATAGGCAAGGTCAACGACCTCATCGCCGAAATCGCCGCTGCCAGTAGCGAACAATCACAGGGTATCGAGCAGGTAAGCACCGCTATTGGTCAGATCGACCAGGTAACGCAGTCATCGGCTGCTACGGCGGAAGAGTCGGCTTCGGCGTCCGAAGAACTCAGCGCCCAGGCCGAAGAACTCAAATTCATGGTCGATAGCCTGCGTGCTCTTGTCGAAGGCGCTTCAGCAAGTGCCAATAGAACATCTGGACACGTACCAGCCGGTACAAAGACCACCGGAAAATTGGGCAGTTCGGACAAACTCTGGCACAAGATTTCCGACGGCGGGGCAAAGAAGCAAACCGCCGCCAGGAAAGCGCCTTCAGGGAACGAGCAAAACCAGCAAACAAACCCTGAAGAACTCATCCCGCTGAACGAGGAAGAAACTTCGACGCTGGCGAATTTTTAGCGGCCTGTAGACTGTAACACCGCGGAGGGAGGGGAAAGGTCCCAACCGGGATTTTCCCCCCTCCCCTCCCTCTCGCGGTGATTGGTGTGGCTGGGTGCCGTGACCGCTGCGTTTGCGGCCACGCGGATGCGCAAACGTTAACGTGGTCGCCCCCTAGGGACAGGCAAACACCGCGACCACGGCACCCGAACGTCAGCCGCTTCGGAGAGGATTTGCGTAATGGCAAGTGCAGTACTGCAATCAACGGAACTTACAGAGTCGCAATTCGGCGAGATCAGGGCACTGGTCAAGAACACCTGCGGTATCAGCCTCGGTGATGAAAAGATGCAACTGGTCAAGGCCAGGCTGAACAAGCGTCTCCGCAAACTGTCTCTTGCCGATTATGATGAATATATCAATTTTTTACGGCGTGACCGCACCGGTAATGAGTTGACGGCAATGCTCGACGCCATTTCGACGAACCTTACGAGTTTCTTCCGTGAGGCCGACCACTTCGACTATCTCGAACAGGGCATACTCAAGCGGAAAATCGCCGAAGCCGCCAATGAAAAGTCTCCAAAACGGCTGAGGGTATGGTCGGCAGGGTGCTCTTCGGGCGAAGAACCCTACTCAATCGCCATTGTCGCCTGCAGTAGCGTCCCGAACCTGAAATCATGGGATGCCGCAGTTCTCGCTACGGATTTATCAACGAGGATGCTGGAGCGTGCGACAAACGGCGTATATTCAGCCGAACGCGTCAAAACAGTCAATCCGCAACTTCGAAGCCGATACTTTGAATGTATCCAGACCCGCCCCGACCGTCTTTACCGGGTCAACAACACGCTCCGGTCTTTCGTGCATTTTTCTCGCTTGAACCTGATGGGCGATTGGCCGATGCGAGGACCCTTCGACGTGATATTCTGCCGGAATGTTATGATTTATTTCGACAAGGCGACACAGACTCGGCTCGTTGAGCGATTCTGGGAACTACTGGCGCCTCGCGGGACGCTGTTTATCGGTCATTCTGAATCGCTGACAAGCCTGAAGCACCGTTTCAAATACGTTCAACCGACGGTTTATGAAAAGGCTGCATGACTTCCGCGGAGAAACACAAGTGAAGCACATTGTCGGCATAGCAGACATGAAGATTTCCTCCGAACCGGGCGATATTGTCGTTACGCACGCGCTGGGAAGTTGTCTGGGAATCTCGGCCTACGACCCGATTAAGCATGTCGGCGGAATCGTACACGTGATGATGCCTACATCGACACTTAACCCGGAAAAAGCCAAGGCAAATCCTTACATGTTCATTGATACCGGGATCCCGGCCTTCTTCCGCGAACTATACGGAGCCGGCGGAGTCAAACGTCAGATCGTCGTCAAGGTCGCCGGCGGAGCAAACGTCCACAACGCCAGCGGCGACCGATTCGCCATCGGTAAGAAAAATTTCATCATGCTGCGGAAAATCTTCTGGAAAAACGGCGTCCTTATAGAGTCCGCGGACGTCGGTGGAACATGCGCCAGAACAATGTATCTGGACATGAGCAATGGTAGGGTCTGGCTGAATTCGGCAGGAAAAGATAAGGAATTGTGAAAAAAGTGAAATCCGAATATCGAAATACGAAACAAATTCAAAATTCGAAATCCCAATGTCTCAAACAATTGAGGCAGGACACACCGGATGGCGTTTGGGGAATTTGAATTTTGGTCATTCGATATTGTTTCGTATTTCGAGATTCGTATTTCGGATTTGAAAAATTGAGAGGCGAACAAAATGTCTTTGAACATACTGATAGTGGACGACAGCACAGTGGTCAGGATGTCGATTATCCGGGTGCTGAAAATTGCCGAAATCCCGCTCGACAATGTTTTCCAGGCCGCCAATGGTCAGGAAGGTCTGGACGTCCTTGAGGACAACTGGATCGACATGGTTCTCGCCGACATCAATATGCCGGTTATGAACGGCGAGGAAATGATAGAGAAAATACGCGCCAACCCGATGTGGAAAGATATGCCTATCCTGGTGATTTCCACCGAAGGAAGCAAAACACGAATAGAACGACTCGAACAAAAAGGTGCAAAGTTTATCCATAAACCCTTCCCGCCGGAAACCATACGAGAAGTTATCTGTGAAATGACAGGAATCAACCATGAACAACAAGTATGACGAAGAACTATATCATGTAGCCGAGGAAACATTTGCAGCCTTGGCGTTTATAATGCCGCTCGACCCCGAGGACGAAACGCCGGACGAAACCGATGCCGGAATCATCGCAAGCGTTACGTTCACCGGAGAGTTCCGGGGAATAATCTTCCTGTCAGTCCCAGCCGGACTGCTTCCCGAACTGTCAGCCAATATGCTGGGCGCCGAAGACGGCGAAGAACCCCCGATCGACGAGCAGCATGACGCCTTCGCCGAGGCGCTCAACGTCATCTGCGGAAACCTGCTTCCGATTATCGCCGGGACCAAAGCCGTATTCGACGTGCACGCTCCGAAAATCATGACCGACGGACGAATACCCGATGAATATGAGCAGTACGAACCGGCCGGTTCAGCCACGCTGATCTTCGATACCGGAAAGGCTGATATGGTCCTTTTTATTGATAAACCAGCCGCTTAAATAATGGGTGCCATGCCCTCACGCGCAGCGAAGCGGAGCGGGTGGGCATGAAGTAGTGCAGCGGCAGACATGCTTACCCGCTTCGCGTGAAAGCATGACACCCATAGAATAAACGATAACTCAATACCAGCAAAGGAGTAACTAACAGATGATCAGGGTCCTGGTAGTAGATGATTCCGCCGTTGTCCGACAGGTTCTGACCAGGGAACTTTCCAAGGCCAGGGACATAGAGATTGTCGGAACGGCTGTTGATCCGTATGCAGCCCGCGACAAAATCGTTACCCTCAATCCCGACGTGATAACACTGGACCTCGAGATGCCACGAATGGACGGACTGACGTTCCTCCAGAAATTGATGAAGTATCACCCCCTTCCGGTCATCGTGGTCAGTTCGCTAACTCCCAAGGGAAGCGAAACGGCATTGCACGCTCTGGAACTGGGCGCTATCGAGGTCGTCTCCAAGCCAGGTTCGTCCTACACGGTGGCCGAAATATCCGAGATACTGGTCGATAAAATCAGGGCAGCGTCAGCGGCTCGTTACAACATCGGTCGCACCACCACCCGGCCCGCTGGTCCGGCAAGGACCATCGCTCCACCACCGAAACTAATGCGCACCACTCACCAGATACTGGCAATTGGGGCATCAACCGGCGGGACCAAGGCAATCGAGGACGTTCTTGTTAACCTTCCGTCAGATACGCCTGGAACGGTAATCGTCCAGCACATGCCCGAACACTTCACAGCCACCTTCGCCGAACGTCTCAACTCGCTCTGCCCAATGGAAGTCCGCGAAGCCGCCGACAACGATTCCGTCATTCCGGGCGTAGCGCTGGTAGCGCCGGGGAATTATCACATGGTCCTGCGACGAAGCGGGACACGATATTTCGTCGGGGTTAAAACGGGGCCACGAGTTCATCATCAGCGACCCAGCGTCGATGTCATGTTTCACTCGGTGGCCTCTGTGGCTGGACAAAACGCCGTCGGCGTCATCCTTACCGGTATGGGTGCTGACGGAGCAAAAGGGTTGCTCGCAATGCGACAGGCAGGAGCGAGCACGCTGGCACAGGACGAAGAAAGCTGCGTCGTCTTCGGAATGCCCAAGGAGGCAATCAAATTAGAAGCCGCTGAAAAAACCGTACCGTTGCACCAGATGTCCCGAAAAATAATCGAACGCGTTTCATCAGTCAAATGTGCACCGGTACCAGCCTGAAAATAACGCCCCGCCGATGTGGGGTAATGAAAAATGCGGAATACCACAACGAA
>DAOVLV010000369.1 GCA_030631085.1 Planctomycetales bacterium
CCTGACCAGCATCGCCGTTATCCGTGAAATCCTCGCAACGGGAATGATCTTCGAGTCCGTCCGCGTTATGCCGGAGTGGTGGCCCAACTGGGCGGTCATGCAAGGCCCCGCAGGGGCGTTCATCACACTCGGCCTGCTGATAGGATTAGTGAACTGGTTGTCGATGAGGAAAAAACCGTGAGACAGGAATACCGGAATACCGGAATACCGGAATACCGAGAAGAAAATGGGCATTGTAACTGACATTTTATTTATCGCACTGGCGACTGCCGTCATCAACAACCTGGTGCTGATTAATTTCGTAGGGATTTGCCCGTTCCTGGGCGTATCCCGCCGGATAGACACCGCCTTCGGTATGGGCTGTGCCGTAACGTTCGTTATTACCATTGCCGGATCGGCGACCTGGTTAATAAGCCATTTCGCTCTCGTTCCCGGCAGCGCGCTGGTCAATGCCATTAATTCGGTCGCCGCCGGGTCCGTCAAGGATTTGCTCTTCCTCCAGTACATAATCTTCATCTTCGTCATTGCCGGGATGGTGCAACTGGTCGAGATGTACGTTCGCAAGTTCGCACCGGCCCTTTACAAGGCCTTGGGCGTGTTCCTGCCGCTGATTACGACCAACTGCGCGATACTGTTCGCCTGCCTGACCATCGCTAAAAGCCCGGAATTGACGGACAATTTCCTCTTCGCGCTGGTCTATAGTTTCTTCGGCGGGATCGGATTTACACTGGCGATCGTCCTGATGGCCGGCATTCGCGAAGAACTCGAAACCGCCGACATACCCGAACCGCTAAAGGGGCCGGGGATAACGTTGATAACGGCTGGGCTGATGGCGCTGGCGTTTATGGGTTTCAAAGGAATGGCAGGTTGAACAATTTCCAATTGTCAATTTCCGATTTCCAATTGAGTTAACAAAAAATGATACCGACGATAATTTTGGCAGTGTGTGTGATGCTTGCTTTGGCGGGCGTTTTTGCGGTTTTGCTCGGATGGGCGAACGTGCGTTGGCACGTGCACGTTCCCGACCAGTTGCAGCATTTGATGGATGCGATGCCCGGAGCCAACTGTGGCGGGTGCGGGTACATCGGGTGCAGCGAATACGCCGAAGCCGTTTTTCACGAAGGCGCTCCGCCGGATAAATGCCCCGTCGGCGGATCGGCAGTGGCCCAACGCATAGCCGAGATTATGGGCATCGAACATATCGAGGGCGTACCTTCGCGTCCGGTGGTCCTCTGCGGAGCCGACTTTGACGCACGCCTGAAACGCCCGGAATATCGCGGTGAGCCGACCTGTTCAGCCGCCGTAATGGTCGCCGGCGTCCAGGGATGCACCTTCGGATGCCTGGGCCTGGGCGATTGCGTCGAGGTCTGCAAGTTCGACGCGATTCACATCGTCAACGGCCTGGCCGTCGTCGATTACGAAAAATGCGTCGGCTGCGGCGCGTGCGTCCGCGCCTGTCCGCGAAATATCATCCAGATGGTCCCGTTCCACGCCGACGCGATGGCCGTGGTCGCCTGCTCGAACCTCGACCCCGGAAAGGTCGTCCGAGGCGATTGCACTGTCGGATGCATCGGCTGTGGGATTTGCGCCAAACTCGACGACATCTTCACCATCGCCGACAACAATGCATCAATCGACTACGACCGATACCAGGCCGATACCGATCTGTCCGCCGCTATCGAAAAATGCCCACGAAAAACCATCCGCTACGTAGGTAAATAGCATTTCAAACTATCGCACGCGGTATTACCGATGGTATAATGAATTTGGTAGTGTCGATTGTTGGAGTCTCTGTTATGGAAACAGACAAACTACTCAAGCGGGTCAAATCGCTGCTCCAGGACGCATTCGGTGAGCGTTTGCGGGGCGTAATTCTCTACGGCTCGGAGGCGCGCGGCGAAGCCGAACCCGACAGCGACATCGACTTTCTCGTCCTGCTGGAAGGGCCTGTAAATCACTGGAACGATTCGCGGACGTGTATCCACAGCCTGTACGATCTGGTTCTGAAATTGGATCGTCCGATTCACGCCAAGCCGGTGGATATACGCGACTACGAAGCCCAGGAGTACCCGCTTTACCAAAATGCCAAACATGAAGGAGTGTTTGCGTGAGTCCGCTGTCAGATGATTTGTGGTTTAGTGCAAAGGACGCTCTCCGTGCGGCGAAAACCGTCTTTCCGGTAAGTCCCGATTCTGCCGCTTCCCGCGCCTATTACGCAGCCTTCTACGCCGTTTCGGCCCTGTTTGCGCTGGAAGGGAAAACCTTCAGAAAACATTCCGCAGTTGAAGCGGCGGTCCATCGCGATTTGGTCAGGCCCGGACGATGGGCTGTGGAATTAGGACGGAATTATTCAGAACTTCTGGAGGCGAGGAACGTCGGGGATTATAGCGTCGGACAACACGTAACCGGCGAAGAAGCCGAAGAAACGATTCAAATCGCAGGCGATATTCTGCGAGCCGTATCCTAGGCCAATCCGGAAGAGTTCACCGGACTGGATGAAATTTGACGAAACCTCTTCGCAATCGAACAGGTAATACCTTTGCCTGACAGCGACGACATGGGAAAAGCCAACCAAAAGAAACCCGTCCGGCGAATACACAGACTATTCTGGATGGTTGTCCGTATCGTTTTCTTCACCATCACCGGTTTTCTGATCATCCTCTATTTTTTCCAGTCCCGCTTTATCTTTTTCCCAAGCCGGGAAATCGAAGCGACGCCGAAAGACATCGGCCTGTCGTATGAATCCGTCGAGATTGAGGCTTCCGACGGCGTGAAAATCACCGGATGGTTCGTCCCCGCCCAGAACGCCAGAGGCACTGCCCTTTTCTTCCACGGCAACGGCGGGAATATCTCGCATCGCCTGGATTCGCTTCGCG
>DAOVLV010000304.1 GCA_030631085.1 Planctomycetales bacterium
CGCGAGCGACGGGGCGCAACGGCAACCATCGCTTCGAGCCGAAGCCCCTCAAGACGATTGATTTGGGCGACGGTAAGCCTTAACGGCACGTCCGGCTGAAGGCCTGGACGCTTCCGTACCGGCTGGGTCGCCGGTTGCGTGGTCGTTTTTCGGGTTGGCTGGGTATCTGTTCGCCCAGGCGAATCTTCGACCCGCCTAGTGGTTGTCGGTTCGGCGAGGAAATATTCTCCGGTGGTCAGGTGGATTTTTCCGAGTCCGTGTCCGAGGTCGAAGGTTTTCTGCACGGACCATTTTCCGTAGGTTTTTCTTCCGAGGAGCAAGGCTCGGCCATGGACTTGCAAAGCGCCGGCGACGATTTCGGCTGCCGACGACGTCCGCTCGTTCATCAACACTACCATCGGCACCGGCGGGTATGTTTCATCGGTGTGTGCGTAGTGTGCGTGGCGCACGTCGCCACGTTCGACGGTGCGGACAATCAGGCCTGTTTCCAGAAATCGGTCAACTACATCGACGGCAGCAGAGAGCGTCCCGCCGGGGTTTCCTCTCATGTCCAGCACGAGTCCGCGTGGTTCGTCCATTTCGCGGTACAGTTCATGCAGTTCAGCCGGGGTGCGCTCGACGAATTCGCCGATGCGCAGGTAGAAAATACCGGCCCGTTCGTCCAGTGCGCAACACCATTGCGAGTTTTCGTCGCGTGCGATTCCGGTAACGCTTTGGGTTTCCAGGTATGCAGGCGTCAGTGTTTGCCTGAACGGTTTTGACCTGTTTCGTCGCAATTGCAGAGTAACAGGTTTTTTCAGGCCCGGCATGAGCATGGCCCTGGCCTGTGCGAGCGTCAGATATTTCGACCTGATCCGGTTGATTGCGAGGATTTCCATGGGGCCGAAGAGGCGGGCGTCGTGAGCGGGGCTTGACGGTATCGGACCGACGACCATAAGCCTTCCGTTCTCGGCGGTAATCCGCAGACCCGTATCCATCCACGTTCCCGACAATCGGTTTTCGAATTGCCCTGTGCTGCCCGGAGGTATGTAGGCGGAGAACTCATCGACTTGCCTGGTCATTCCCTCAATTGCGCCCCGACAGGCCCGGTCGGGTTCGATACTGGAATAGCCGTGTGTTTTGATGATTCTGTAGGCTCTGACAGCGCCGGCGAGGTCATCTACGTCCGGGTCATGGGCGGAGATATACAGAGGCCCGCGACGGGCAAGGAACAGCGCCAGAACCGCCAGGCAAAGCGCTACTGTCATCCAGATGAGATTACGCCAGGACATTTCGATTTCCAATTTTCAATTTCCGATTTCCAATTTAGAAGAAGAAAAAAGACGGATCGCCGCAGCCGCGATGTTTGCCTGTCCCTTGGGGGCGGCCACTTGTCCATCTTTTTCTTCTGTTCAATTGGAAATTGAAAATCGGAAATTGGAAATTGAAATGGGCAGAGGCGGATTTGAACCGCCGACACCGTGATTTTCAGTCACGTGCTCTACCAACTGAGCTATCTGCCCGAAAACAAAACTTACGCATCACGATAATGGTCTTGTTTGTTGGTTTTGACTTTACCGTATTTTATACACTCAGTCAAGAATCATCTAATCGGACGGATTTTCCAGCCTGAAATTCACTCGTTTAGCGACGCTGTTGTAGGCGAACCACACCGCCACCGTTCGCTCCCACCGTTGCAACATGAGCGATTCATTTGCCCTTTTTATAGCCCAGTAATCGAAAATTACGGACATTAGCGGTTCATATCCGATTCGCTGGACGAGCATGACCTTTCTCTGCCTGCGTAGCGGGATCACCGCGAGTGGCTGGTCGGAACCGGGATTGTCGGGATCGGATGGAACAAGCGTGAATGCCTGCTTGATAAATTCCCCGTCGGCTCCGACGCCGGATACGTAAGAAAGGAATATACGCCCCGTCTGACGCTGCATTGTGTTTCGAGAGAACATTTTGGTTTTACTGAAATCGAGTTCCTTGTCCTTGGCGAGTTTTTCCAAGTCGCCGGCGGACTTTTCAAGTTCGCTCTTCATGGCTTCGGCGACGGTGAGCGCCTTCTTGAACCCGGAGACGATACTGAGATCCTTGATGACCTGCTTGCGAACGTCATCGGTAAGATACTTCGGGGCGTGAGTGGCCTCGGCTTTGACCAATCGCCACAGGAGCCTGCCTCCATCGGGGCCGAAAACATGCATGGCGCGGTCGTAATCGCTCTTGGTCTCAATCATCGGTTTATGCTTACTACCCGGCGGCTGAAACTCTTTCGCCGTCGCGGCGATTGACAGCAGGTTCTGCCGACCGGCCCTGTCGCCGGACTTGAGCTCGGTAAGTCCGAGCAATTTATGCTGATCGATTTCCTTGAAACTGACCATACCCGTTCGACCGGCCGAGACGGGAACCAGGTCGATCGGTTCGGATGCGAAAAGCACACCTTTCATACCGGCGCAGGTAACCCATTTAATCGGTGGGAACTTCGCCTCTTTACCGATTCGCTCCAGCGCCTCGCCGAGCGTTATGCTACCCCATGGCTTCATCTTGACCTCAATTTTACCGTCCAGGGTCAGTTTCTCGTGTTCACCGAAGGGATAGACGATCTTCACATCAGCGAGGTGTTCGAGTTCCTCGACAAATGCTTCCACGGATGCCTTTGTGAACAGCAGCGAGGCAATTTTCTTTTTCAGCAGGGTATCGGCGGGCCGTATCATTTCCCCTGCGACGGCGGAATAAGGCTCGTCGGATTCGCTGAATCGCTGGGCCGTCTGCCTGACGATGGAGATTATATCGTTCATTTTGGTATCGACAGTGCCCGGCATGAAAATCTGCCTGATTGTCGGTTCGGCCTCACTGAACGACTTGAAGGGAACTTCGCGGAATTTCGGTTCCTCAGGCGGTTCCGCTGGCTGGGACGGTTGCGTATCGGCCCGTGCCGTGGACGTTGTCGGGATCAGGATGCGTTTTTTCAGTTTGTCTTTGTTCTGCTCCCAGTGCCGCATCATCTCTTTTTCGTCCGGTTCGACACCGCGAGAGACAATTCCCTCGTTAATGAACAACCAGGATATTTCCAGGCGATTGGGAATGCGGTAACCGAATCCGTAATCAGTCTGATTGGATCGTGCGAGCGGTGCGAGGTTTTTGTACCGGTCGAACTGCTCGACAATGGCCTGCTCCGACGGTTCGGTCGCATCGGTTGCGGAATCTTCAGCCGGGAGCGAGACCATAGCCAGTTGGATTTTCTCATAGAGGTTTCCGGCGGTGTGTCGCAGCTCCGGCAGCGACGGCATGGTTTCAATATCCGCCGCCAGAAACGCCGCTGTAACTTTCAGGTAATTCTCTACCGCCCGGCGGAGTTCTTTTTCGGTGCGACCGTTTTCACGCAGATTTGCCAGTTCACGCTGGTACGTCTCGCCGGTGAGTTCCGATTCGAGCAGGAAGGAATCTATCCGGTCGTCGCTTATGCTGATGCCCATTTGCTCGGCCTCGTGCACCAGCAACACCCATGCAAGCCCCGCGTCCCGCTGTCTGATGAACATTGTGAAAGCGGCCTCGCCGGCCCTTCGACCCATCCCCATCCTC
>DAOVLV010000394.1 GCA_030631085.1 Planctomycetales bacterium
CGGGCCTGGCGCAACCGAAGCGGACCTGGCATGGACGGAAAAACTCTTCGCTTCCTGCGGAAAAACAGTCCGCGTCGCCGAAGAACTAATCGACGCGGTTATCGCCGTCAGCGGGTCCGGGCCGGCATATTTCTTCTACCTTATCGAAGCAATGATCGCCGCCGGCGTGGAAGAGGGACTCGACCGCGACCTGGCTACAAACCTGGCGATCCAGACCTGCCGCGGAGCCGGTGAACTCCTGACCCGCACCGGCGAACCGCCCGAAGTCCTGCGGGCAAGAGTAACAAGCCCCGGCGGAACAACCCAAGCCGCCGTCGAATCAATGGATTCCGCCGGTGTCCGAGACGCCCTCGTCGCCGCTTTCGGTAAAGCGGCCCAACGCTCACGCGAACTGGGGAAATAACAAACCGCCTGCGACTCTGTGGCCTATCCCTTCTGGTCGAGTATGTCCAATGCCGGCATGGGTTTGCCTTCGAGGTACGTCAGCGACGCCCCGCCGCCGGTGGAGACGTGAGTCATCTTCTCGGCCAGACCCATCTGGTCAACGGCAGTGGCTGAATCACCTCCACCAATGACGCTGACCGCCCCGGCCTCGGTGGCCTGGGCAACTGCTTTGGCTATTGCCTTTGTCCCGGCTGCATAGTCCGGCTTCTCGAAGACGCCCATCGGACCGTTCCACACAATAGTTTTCGCACCGGCGATTATCTCGCTGAATTTTTTAATCGTATCGGGCCCAATGTCCATGCCCTGTAAATCGTCAGCCATGCCAAGCCCGTCGGTCGTCTGCGGTTTTCCGGTGGCGAAATCGTCCGTAACGATATTGTCCTCCGGCAGGACGATTTTGTCGCCCGTCTGCGACAGCAGATCCTTCATCGCCTCGACCTGGTCTTCCTCGACAAGGCTTTTACCGACGCCGATGCCCTGGCTTTTGAGCAGTGTGTAGGCCATTGCTCCGCCGATGATTATCCGGTCAACTTTTTCAAGCAGCGTGGAGATGAGTTTGATTTTATCGGAGACCTTCGCCCCGCCGAGAATGACAACGAAAGGCTTGGCTGGGTCGGAAATAGCGTCGTGAAGATATTTGATTTCCTTTTCGACCAGGAAGCCCGCTACCGCCGGTCCGCCCTTGGCCTTAATGACCTTGGCCGCTCCATACATGCTGGCGTGCTTGCGATGGCAGGTACCGAAGGCGTCGTTGACATAGACCTCTCCCAATCGTCCCAGTTCCTGGACGAACCCGTAAAGCGTCTCTCTCTGATCGAACGCGAGTTGACCGTCGGGATTCTTTTTGGCCTTGTCCGGCATGGTCTCGCCGGGATGAAAGCGGACGTTCTCCAGAAGGACGACATTTCCCGGCTTCATTGCCGCGACGAGTTCTTCCGTTCCCGGCCCGACGACTTCCGGCGGGCCTAGCGTTACGGACCTGTCCAGCAGTTCAGCCAGGCGGTCGGCTACGGGTTTGAGAGACAGTTCCGGTTTGACCTGCCCCTTGGGGCGACCCAGATGGCTCATCAGTATCAGCGCAGCCCCACCGTCGAGAACATGCTTGATGCTCGGTAAAGCAGCGACGATCCGCTTATCGTTCGTAACCTTGCCATTGTCCAGCGGGACATTGAAATCCACCCGCATCAGCACCTTCTTACCCGCAACGTCAATATCCGCAATTGTTTTGGTTGTCATGGTCTTACTCGCAATCCGTTAGTTTTCATATATTTGCTCCTTTCTCATAGACATCAATTAGCCCATTTGCTTCTTTATCAACCCTTTTAATTCGCTGGTAATTGTCATGTCCGCACAGTTCAGTTTTTTTCCAGTCCGGTGAAGATTTCCGGTTGGGCCTCGGCGATAGCGCGGAGAATTTTAGCCGCTGTAGTTACCGCCTCTTCCGCATCTTCGGGCATGATATGTTGACCTACGCCATAGTCTCCGGTGTATCGAAGTTTCATCAGTTGAGTATATCCTTCGCCAAGGTGCTCACGCCAGAGTCCAGGTTTAACGAGGTCTCGATGTACGGCTGCCTGAACAGCCGAGTGCTTTTTGAACGTTTTACCTTCCAGCGCGAACAGTGCCGAGACCGCGTAGAACGCCGCATAGTAGGCTCGCGAAGCAGAGGCGTCTGAATCATCGATGACCAAATTGCTTCCGGCTGTATGCAAGGCTTTCTTCGCCCGCTCCCACAAATCCATCGCCTCTGGATTCATACTGGTACCCCTTCACGTTTAGCATTGCGGTACAGCGAAAACTCCTGAGCTTCATACACAGCCGCATCAACCGGCATCGAATCAATCGGCCTATCCAACTCCAAAACCAACGGATACAGAGCATGAATGCACGTCTTGAGATCTTCTCCGAAACTCAGCATGGGACGAAGCAGAACCAGCAGGTCGATGTCGCTGTCGGGTTCCGCCTCGCCACGGGCCTCCGAACCATACAGCACCACGCCTTGTAAACGCTCGCCGAAAGCGTCCTCAAGGGCGGACCTGATCCGCTTTAACAATTCGTCACGTTCCATATCACACCTCAAAAAAGATAGACTTATCCCAACGGATAA
>DAOVLV010000354.1 GCA_030631085.1 Planctomycetales bacterium
AACCTTCTGGTCGATGTAAAGGGGCGGAAATTTCCCGACCAGTCCGGTTCGTCGAGCCGCTCAAGCCGGGCGTGGGAAAACTGGGTTACGCGAGAAGACATCGAATCGCTGCGTGAATGGGAAAATATTTTCGGCGTCGATTTTTCAGCCGTTCTTGTCTTTGCGTACTGGCTCCAGGGCCCGCCGCAGCGGGCGCCGTTCGAGGATGTGCATTTCTTCCGCAACAAGTATTACGCTTTTCTCGCTATAACCCTGGCCGAATATGCCGACAGCGTGCGCCCTCGCAGCGCCAAGTGGCAGACAGTGTCGATGCCGACGAGCGAGTTCACTCGTCAGTCAGCCGACCTGGCGACTTTTTTATAACGCACCCCCTGCTACTTACTTGAAGTATTCGGTGGGGGGGTGTATAATCTTTTTTACTATGAAAGCGATACCATTACTGTTCCTGACGGGTTTAATAGTATTGGCGGCGACGTGTGCCGCCTGGGCTACGAGTGACGGCTTTGAGCCTCCGAAGATTGAGAAGGGCAATTACTGGTACGCCTTGGCCGTTGCGGCAGTGGCGCTTGCGGGCATATGTGTAGTTGCCTTCAAAAACTCTAAAAAGACGCACCTGGATTAATTGATTGCAGATTGAACTTACTTAGGAGAACAGATATGAAACAGGTGATTATTGTGGCATTGGTGTGCCTGAACGCGTCGCTTCTGGTGGCGCTTGTATTCGGGATCGGTACCCCGGAGGCCGAGGCCCAGGTCATCGGCGGAGGCACAAACTATATCATGATTACCGGCGACATCCGCGAGGACTACGATGCCATCTACATTATGGACCTGGGCAGGCGGAAACTTGCGGCATTGAAGTTCGACAAGAAAGGCGGCCTGAAGGGTGGCAAGCTCGTTATGTCGGGAATCCGCGACCTACCCAGGGACTTCGGCAAGGTAAAGGGCGATCGACGATAACGTTCTGGAGATACAATCATGAAAGACACAAAAAATGTAACAATTGCGATGCTTTGCGTTCTAACCGCTATCTTGGTAACCGTTCTTGCCCTGACGTACAACAGCAACGAGGCGTTGGCCGATACGTCAATCCGTGGCGGGGACTATATTATGGTAACCGGCAATTACTCAAAAAGCCTGGATCTGCTCTATGTCATAGATGTTGCCCAGCAGAAGATAAATGTCTATGCAATCGATGAAAATAACAATGTAATCAGGATGCTCGATCAGAAAAGACTGAGCCAGGTCTTCAAGAGACGCTGATTTTCGCGTCAGACATCGAATTTTCGAAGGTTCCCAAGCGTCCAAGCCGACGGATAGCTATCCGTCGGCTTTTTTATCCCCCATATACCGAGCGCAACATAATATATATTATCGGACGTTGCGGGCAGGACAAAACTGCGTTCCAGGGGTATTTTCGCTGGGCTTAAAACAAGCCTTCAGTGGACAGATAGCGTTCGCCGGTGTCGTAGAAGATGCAGATTACGGTCTTGCCGCTCATTTCGGGACACTTGGCGAGGTCGCAGGCAACTTTGGCGGCAGCGCCGGATGTGATGCCTACAAACAAACCCTCGGTGCGGGCAATGCGGCGGGTCCATTCATAGGCGTCCTCGTCACGAACAAGCATGATTTCATCGCACCGCTCTGCTGACCGCTGGAAGTTCGGCGTAACGAAGCCGGGAGCGATGCCGATGAGTTTGTGCCTGCCCTGCCTGCCGCCGGAATAGACGGGCGACGAGGCCGGCTCGAAGCCGACGATGCGGATATTGGGGTCCTTCTCCTTGAAGAATCGCGACAGGCCGCTGAAGGTCCCGCACGTGCCCAGACCGATGACAACGGCGTCAATCCCCCCACCGCAATCCTCCCATATCTCCGGTCCGGTGGTCTGGTAGTGAGCGGCGGCGTTGGCCTCGTTGTCGTGCTGGTTGAGATAGACGGCGTTGGGGGTCTTTTCGGCATAGGCCATGCCGCGCTGTCGCGCCCCGCGGGTGTGCTCAACGCCGGGCGTCAGGACAATCTCGGCTCCATAGGCCCGGATGATCTTCCGCCGTTCCTCGCTGCACAACTCGGACATGAATATCTTCGCCTTGAAGCCCATTGTGGCTGCGAGGGCGGCGATGGCGATGGCTGTGTTGCCGCTGGATGCCTCAACCAATTCCGTCTCCGGCGTGAGTTGACCCTGCCGTTGCAGGTCGCGGATCATGTACAGCACGGGGCGGTCCTTGATGCTCATGGGATTGAACATCTCAAGTTTGGCCAGCACGCGGGCAGGCAGGTCCGGTTCGAGCCGTGTCAGTTCAAGCATCGGCGTCCGGCCGATCAGGCCTGTGAAGTCTTTGTGGATCATTGCTTCGTCTCGGTGGTTATCCGATTCGCTCGCGGACGTATTCGACGACCTTTTCGACGGCGATTCGATCCTGTTTGAGCGAATCGCGGTCGCGGATGGTAACTGTCTGGTCCTCGAACGTCTGGCCATCGACTGTAACGCAGAACGGAGTACCGGCTTCATCCTGACGACGATAGCGCCGACCAATCGCGCCTTTTTCGTCGTAAAAACAGGTCAAACCCGCTGCCAGAACGTCGTCGTATATCTTGCGGGCAGCTTCGGGCATACCTTCCTTCTTGACCAGCGGAAAGACAGCCACCTTAATCGGAGCCAGGCGAGGGTGAAACTTCATTAATATGCGTTTCTGCATATTACCCTTGTCGTCGGGGGCTTCATCTTCGGTGTAGGCTTCGCAAATGAACGCCAGAACCGCCCTATCGACTCCGCCCGACGGCTCAATGACGTACGGAATGTACCGCTCCTTGGTCTGATCGTCGAAATAGGTCATGTCCTTGCCGGAGTGTTCCTGGTGCTTTTTCAGGTCGTAATCGGTCCGGTTGGCGACGCCTTCCAGTTCGCTGATGCCGAACGGGAATTCGTATTCGATGTCGGCACATGAAACTGCGTAATGGGCCAGTTCATCCTTCTCGTGGTCCCGTAGCCGCAGCCGGCTGCTGGT
>DAOVLV010000246.1 GCA_030631085.1 Planctomycetales bacterium
CGCGGATGTTTTGTAACGCTTACCAACCAAGGTCGGCTTCGCGGGTGCATCGGTACGTTCCATCCGAGCAAACCACTTGTAGAGCAGATTGTCGAAATGGCCGCCGCTGCCGCTCGCGATCCGAGATTCACCTCCAATCCGATCACGCCGGGCAAAGTCGCCGGCCTTACCGTCCAGGTCTCCGTATTGAGCGAACTGACGCCTATTGCAAATCCGCTCGACATTGAGTTGGGCGTACACGGTATCTACATTGTTCGCGGGTCGGCGAGCGGATGCTTCCTGCCGGAGGTCGCAACGGAAACCGGATGGTCCAAAGAACAATTCCTTTCGCAATGCTGCTCCGGAAAGGCCGGCATGGCGCCCAACGCCTGGCGGGACGAGCAGACCACGGTCTATACCTTCACCAGCGAAAAGTTCTCGGAATGAGAAGCGGCATTTGGCATTGGTAGTCGTTGGTTGCTTCAAGTCCCGCCTTTATATCTTATGGTTTTGTTCAATCGGGAATTAAAACAGGAACAACTTTCGCAAATCCTGTGCCACCAATGCCCAATGCCTACTTCTTTCCCATTTCGCGCTGGCGACGAAAAAAGTCGCTCAGTAATCGGCTGCACTCGTCAGACAGGATGCCAGAGGTAACTTCGACTTGATGATTGAGGCGGGTGTCGGAGCAGATTTGATAAAGCGTTTCGACAGCACCGGCTTTGGGATCGGTAGCGCCATAGACCAGCCGGTCGATCCTGGCCAGGACTATCGCCCCGGCACACATCGGGCACGGTTCCAGCGTTACGGCCAACGTACAGCCGGTGAGTCTCCAGTCGCCAATGACTTCGGCAGCGGCGCGAATGACGAGCATTTCAGCGTGTGCCGTCGGGTCGGCGTCGATAATGCGACGGTTGTAAGCGGATTCTATTATTTCACCGTTACGCGCAACCACCGCCCCTACGGGCACATCGCCAAGCCCCTCGGCTATGCGGGCCTGCTCAATGGCCGCTCGCATCAGATGCTCAAATTCCTTGTGCTGATTATCTTTCACGACTTTTTATTACCAGACGGGTGCCATGCTTTTGCCCGTAGCAGAGCGAAGGGCATAAGCATGTCGCGGGACAAAAACATGCCTACCCGCTTCGCGTGAAGGCATGGCACCCAGCTTATCTCAATCGAAATCTCGTCGGCAGGCGATTGGCATTCGCCGGCCCGGGCCGAACGCCCTCGCTGTTACCTTCAGCACCGGAGCGGCCTGGCGACGTTTGTACTCCGAAACCGACACCATTGATACGACACGACGAACCACGCCAGCATCAAGGCCGGCGGCGATAATCTCACCCGTGTTTTCCTCACGCTCGATATAACGCGACAGGATCGCATCGAGAATATCGTAGGGCGGGAGTTTGTCCTGGTCTGTCTGGTCGGGTTTCAGTTCGGCGCTGGGCGGCTTGGTGATGGTGCTTTCGGGAATCTGCCGGCCTTTCGTTTCGTTCAGGTGCCGGGCCAGGTCATAGACCATTGTTTTGGGCACGTCGCCGATAACGGCCAGACCTCCGGTCATATCGCCGTAGAGCGTGCAGTATCCGGTTGCCAATTCGCTCTTGTTTCCGGTTGCCAGAGGGAGGTGTCCGCAGGCGTTGGAAAATGCCATGACGAGGTTGCCGCGGATACGGGCCTGGATGTTCTGGTCGGTCGTGTCGGGGCGGTCCTTCGGCAGGTGCCCCGCCAATGCCTGCTCGTAAGCGGTATGAATCGGGGCAATCGGTAATTCGAGAAGCCTGATGCCGGTGTTCCGGGCCAATTGGCGCGCATCGGCGAGGCTGTGATCGCTGCTGTAGCGCGACGGCATCGCAAGGGCAAGGACGTTTTCAGCGCCGAGTGCGTCGGCGGCGATGGCGGCTACGACGGCGGAATCTATCCCGCCCGACAGTCCAAGTACGACGGACTTGAAGCCGCACTTGCGAACGTAATCCCGCAGACCAAGTTTCAATGCCGCAGCCAATTGCTCCATATCGGAGTCGTTCGGTTCGCATCGCCCCGCGCCGGCGTCAGTATCAATTACCAACAGGTCTTCGGCGAAACTTTTACATCGCGCGAGGATTTCACCGTCGGCTCCGACGACCAGGCTCGCGCCGTCGAAGATAAGTTCGTCGTTTCCGCCGACCTGGTTGACATAGACAATCGGCGTTTTCGCCCGCACTGCCTGACGGCGGACAAGGTCCTCGCGGAGACCGGCCTTTCCCAACTGGAACGGGCTGGCGGACATGTTGATGATAATCTCGGCTCCGGCTTTGCGGAGGTCCGCGAGCGGATCGGCCCGATAAGACGCCTGCCCCAGGGCGGCCAGGGCGGAGCGGTCCCAGATGTCCTCGCAGATGCTCACGCCGATTCGTCGGCCTGCGAGTATCAGCGGCGCCTGCGACGCACCCGGGCGGAAATAACGCCTCTCGTCAAAGACGTCGTAAGTCGGAAGGAGCGTTTTGACATAGACGCCGGCGACGGCGCCGTCGGCCAGCAGCGCGGCGGCGTTCTCCAGCGGCTTGCCCGGCAAGTTACCCGCCGGTCGGACGAAACCCACCAGCGCCGCGATACGCCGACATCGATCGGCCAATGCCTCTACCGCATCAACCGCCGCAGAGATAAAAGAACTACGGCTCAAAAGGTCTTGCGGCGGATACCCCAGAAGCGACAATTCGCTGAATACGACCAGTTCGGCCCCCGCCTGTTCGGCGCGGGCGATGCTCTCGGAAATCTTCAGGCCGTTGCCGGCGATGTCGCCGACCGTCGGATTAATTTGTGCCAGAGCAATCTTCATTATTTACCTTTCCCGTTTTGCCCATTGCAAACAGGAGCGGAAATACAATATCGCTTGCACAGCAGGGAATCCAGACCGCCAGGAAAAGAAAGACACCCACAAGAGGGATTATATACACATCAATCGTTCCCATGGTCATAGTCATATGGAACAGGGATGCCCAGGTGCTCAAAAGCACGTGGCCGGCGTGAGGAAACTTCGTCCGGGGCAAAATATACGCCACCGCAATACCCGCAAACGCCAGAGGATTCACCAGCCACCACTTCTCTATGAAACCGAGGTGAATGTCTCTGTCAGGCCAGTTCAGAAGCGACTCAGCAAGGTACGGAATGATGCAATCGCTCAAAGTGGCGATACCAATCGACCCGAAATACCCGATCAGAATCGTCGGCAAAAGCCTTCCCTTGCTATTGAGCCTGTACATCCCAGCCGTTGCCAACGCGCTCAAAAAAACGTGAAAGGGATGAAATACCCAAAACAGCGTCTTGGAGGCGGAACGATCGATACCGGCATAAAAAATTACCGCCATGATCGCAATCCCCGTCAAGGCTCCGAACGTTGTGAACGGCGCATGAGATTTGAGTTCTCTGCCGATTCTCTTCGATGTTGCACTCATTTACCGTATTACTCCTTGAGCGTCTTGCCGGAAAGTCCGCCTGCATAGGCGTATAGAAGGATGTTGCACATCAACACAAAAACGATTTCCTCTTGATTTACCTGTACACATCTTTGCGATGCCCCACCGCCATCACTTCGACAGTTCGTGCGGTGTCGTTAACGACATAGAGTATTCGGTAGTTTCCAGCCCGCAAACGATACTCTACCCGCCCACGAAGCTTCCTGCATCCTCGAGGCCTGGGCGAAGTTTCCAGGGAAAGTATCGCTTTTGCAATTCTACCGGCGACGTTAGCCGACAGGCGATTCATCTCACGCTCGGCGGAGGCCTTGATTCGGACCTCGTAACGTGTCGCACGGCTCACTTGCCCTTCTCCGCAAGATATTCCCGGAACGGGCGCGACGGTTCATCGCGCCTTGAGGCAATAAGGGCCAAATCCAGCAAATCTTCCCTGAGATCCTTTTCGTCAGCGATACGTATTAAGACTGCGGATTGTTGTTTCTTTGGAAGCGCACGTAATGCCGTCAAAAACACCTCTGCTGTAGCCTGCGTCATAGTCATGTGTACACCTTTCTTCCAGTTACTTATTATACGACACAAACTCCGGCGTCGCTATATGCCTTCTCCTTACTGTGAAGTCCTTTCCGAAAGCCTGCTCGTATGAGCATACAATAAAATATTACGCATCAATGCAAACGCGCTTTCAGGCTCGTAGCCACGCAGACCCCAACAGGGATAACCCAACAAACCGGCAGTCAAATCGTCCCGACTGAAGATTATCGCCAGGCGACCCTTATACAAAACACCACGCAAACGC
>DAOVLV010000210.1 GCA_030631085.1 Planctomycetales bacterium
ATTTTTTCGGTCTCGTAGAAGAGCCGAAGAATCGCCTCGGTCGTACCGTAGTCCTCGTTCATCGCGCGGAGGAAAGTTGTAATCGGAAACTTGCTGGACTGGTCGATACGAATGGCGAGGACTTCTTTTTTCGTAACGCCCATTTCGATCCAGGAGCCGCGCTCCGGGATGATCCTCGCCCCGTGCAGCGGGCGGTCGGATTCGGCGAACTCGACAGTGAAATCCACACCCGGCGAGCGGTGCAGCTGCGAAACGATAACACGCTCCGCCCCGTTGATAATGAACTCGCCGCCGCCGATCATTATGGGCATGTCACCCATGTAGATCGATTCTTCAAGGACGCCTTTGATGTCCTTGTGTTTAAGTCGGCAGCGAATGCGGAAGGGTCGGCCATAGGACAGTCGCAACTGTCGGCACTCTTCGGGCGTATATCTCGGTTCGCCCAATTCGTAGTGAACGTAATCGAGGTTGGCCTTTCCGTCGTAACTGACGATGGGGAATATCTCGCGCAGAAGCGATTCAAGACCCTGGTTTTTGCGCTTTTGCGGATTCACATCGGCCTGAAGGAATCGGTCATAACTGGCGGTCTGAATCTGTACCAGTCCCGGCGGGTCGATTGCATCACCGACCTTGGAGAAATCCAGCGTTTTATCCATTCGCAGCATAATGTTATGCCCTCGATTAATACGCGCAGTTTCCACAACGGGTGCCGTGGCCGCTGCGTTTGCGGCCACGCCGAAATCCATCAGACGCAAACGTGGTCGCAAAAACCGCCTGCCCCTTGGGGGCGACCACGCCACCCGCCACTATTCGATTGTCGCGGTAGCGCCGGCTTCGGTAAGCTGTTTGACGGCTTCTTCCGCCTCTTCCTTGGGTACGCCTTCCTTGACCGCTTTGGGAGCGCTTTCGACCAGTTCCTTGGCCTCTTTGAGTCCCAGGCTGGTCATGGCGCGAACGGCTTTGATAACCTGAATCTTTTTGTCGCCGATATCTTTGAGCATCACGTCGAAGGCGGTTTTTTCCTCTTCTTCTTCGGCGGCGGCTCCAGGCGCGGCGGCTACTACCGCCGCTCCGGCGGCAGGCTCGATCCCATGCTCATCCTTGAGGTAATCACCGAGTTCTACTGCCTGCTTCAGCGTCAATTGCGCAATTTTATCGCCCAATTCCTTGATAGCAGCGTCAAATTCCCTGCTCCCGGTGCTTTCAGTGCTTTCGGTGCTTTCAGTGGTTTCGGTTGCTGTCTGTTCGTCTGTCATTTCTTTACTGCTCCTTCCGACCGGCCTGATAGGTGAAGTCAACGCGACTTCATTTAATCCCGACGAATCGGGCCCAATCCGCAACCGGTACTGTTTTTCTGTTCCTGTTTTGCTGTCGTCAATACTCGTAACATGGCCGTCTCGGCCATGATTTCACGGGCGATGCGTAGCATCACTACGTGAGACGCCCGTGTTACGGTAATCGCTAGTTCTCATCCTGCTTTTCGATGCTTTTTATTGCGCCTGCAAGTCTTCCTCCCGGCCCGATCAGGCAACCGGCAAGTCTCGAACCGGCGGATTTCGCCAGCATCACGACCGTCGCTATTGCCTCTTCGCGCGTGGGATACCTGCTTAATTCTTCGATCCGGTCGGAGCCGAAGATTTCGCCCTCCAGCAGCGCGCCTTTGACGCTGATGGCGGGGATTTCTTTTGCCTCTTCCAGCAGTGTTCGCACTACGGTAACGATCCCCTCGCCACCCCACGCCAACGCGCACGGGCCGTCGAGCAGATTACCGGCCTGCGAAAGACCAACATGCTCCAGCGCATACTTCGCCACCGAGTTCTTCACCACGGTAACGCTGACGCCTCCGGTCCGAAGTTGCCGGCGAAGGCGATTCGTATCCGTTCCGTCAACGCCCGACAGGCTAAGCACAGCCAATGATTCGACGCCTTCAAGACGCCCGATTAGATCCTTACGCAACAGTGTTTTTATGGGTTTGCTCATAGTGGCACCTGCGTTATACGTTCACCTCAACGGACGGGCTCATCGTCGCCGACAAGCACGCCCTTTTGATATAAGTTCCTTTGCTGGAGGCGGGTTTCATTGCCTTTATCTGCGCGAGAAACGTCTCGATATTTTCGGTCAGTTTCTCCGTTTCAAAACTGACTTTACCAACCGGGACATGGATATTTCCGCCGTCGTCGTTGCGGAATTTTATCTTACCGGCTGCGTATTCCTTCACCGCAGCGGCTACGTCATCGACGACCGTACCGGCTTTGGGCGAAGGCATCTTTCCGACGGGGCCGAGGACGCGACCCAGGCGAGAGACGCTTCGCATCATCGCGCCGGTGGAAATCGCCACATCGAAATCCATCCACCCCTTCTGAACCTTTGCGACAAGGTCGTCTCCGCCGGCTTCGATTGCTCCGGCGTCGAGTGCCGTCTGAACATCGTCGTCGGCGCAGAAGGCGATAACCTTCTTCGTCTTTCCGATTCCGTTAGGTAGCGACGTAGCGCCGCGAATTGCCTGGTCCGCCTGTTTCGGGTCAATACCAAGCCAGATCACCAACTCAACCGTCTGGTCGAACTTCGTACTGTCAAACTGCTTCAGCAGACCGACAGCCTCGCCCACAGAAACCGGACCAGAGGGAACCTTTTCGTAATCTGACCTGTAACGTTTACCGTTTTTCTTACCCATAAAACTATCCCTTTTATAAGGTCCCACTGTTGTCAATGCCCGTGGTCAGGCCCTATTCATTGCAGATTTCGGATTGAAAAACATCAAATTCTTCCGCGCGGAAATCCGCAATCTGCAATCCGCAATCCGCAATTGTTATTTTTCTACTTCAACGCCCATGCTTCGAGCGGTTCCTTCGATGATGCGACAGGCCGATTCGATATCGTTTGCGTTCAGGTCTTCCATTTTGGTCTCGGCTATCTGGCGGACCTGTTCGGCTGTAACTTTCCCGACCTTTTCCTTGTTCGGAACGCCGGAACCCTTTACCAGACCGGCGGATTGCTTCAGAAGCACCGCAGCCGGCGGGCTTTTTGTGATAAACGTGAAACTCTTGTCCGCATAGACGGTTATCACAACCGGAATCGTCGTACCGTTGTATTCCTTCGTCCGCTCGTTGAACTGCGAGACAAACTGCCCGATATTGACGTTGTGCTGCCCCAGCGCCGGTCCAATCGGAGGCGCAGGCGTAGCCTGTCCGCCGGAAGCCTGTAACTTGATCTTTGCCGCTATTTCCTTGGCCATAACTGTCCCGTTACTCTTTTTCTACCTGCCAGTATTCCAGTTCCACGGGCGTCGCCCGCCCGAAGATCGTTACAATCACCCGGATCAAACCCTTGTCGGCAAGGACTTCATCCACGACGCCTTCGAAGTTCTCGAACGCGCCTTCCTTAATCTTGACCGTCTCGCCCTTGGCGAATTCTACTGCCATGGTCGAGCCTTCTTCCGGGCGCTCGACCTGCATGAGCATCTTGTCGGCATCGGCATCGCTCATTGCCGCGGGCTTGTTCGCCGAACCGATGAAATCGCCCACGCCCATCGTGTCTTTAATCAGAAACCATGCGTCTTCGCCCATGGTCCCGTTTTCTTCCAACGCCATTTCGATAAAGACGTATCCGGGGTAGAGTTTTCGTTCGACGTATTTCTTCTCGCCCTTTTTACCCTTTACCGGAGGCCTGAGGCGCCGGTCCATCGGGACCAGAACCCTTCCTATTTTGTCTTCCAGACCCTCGATTTTCACTTTCCGCTCGAGTGCCTGACGGACCTGCTCTTCCTTATTGGAAGCAACTCTCAAAACGTACCATTGCTTTTCCATAAAAGTCGCACCTGCCGGGATACTCATCAGTCACCGGACCCCACTTGCAGAACACCGATCCAGGTGAACAACAAACTGAACGCCATGTCAACTATCCACAGCATCATCGCCAGAATAAAGGTCGTAGTGATAACAACTTTGGTTCCACCGACAATTTCCCGTCGATTCGACCAGGAGACCTTTTTCATTTCACCTTCGGTGGCAATCATAAAATCCGCGCTTCGTGGACGATTCACCACCAGGTACATCACCGCTACGATACCGGCAAAGACCAACAGTGGGATACCGTACACCATGTACAGGCCCACAGACACGGACGAAGTCGTCCAGTAACCTAAATCCGAACCGTTTAGACGCTTCCAAACGTAATGCCCCACAAGCGCGCCGATAACCGCCCCGACCACAAAAGTGGTTGACCGGGTGTATTTACCCTGTCCCCGTTTGTAGATACTCGACGCCATATTAACTCTCACAGACCTTATCTTTACCCGCATTTACCACGGCAGGAGGGATTTGAACCCCCAACCTGCGGTTTTGGAAACCGCTGCTCTGCCAATTGAGCTACTGCCGTAGGCTTCCCAAAAATACTTGCTTTGCATCGGCAATTCAATTGAAGCAAACCGCAGGGAGATCTCGAAAAAGGTTCTCGTACGCCCGACAGGGCCGATACCGTTACTTACGCTTAAGTTTATGTTCGGTATGCTTTCGCTCCACACGGCAGAATTTTTTCAGGGACAATTTGGGCGTACCACCGGCCACACGCACTTCCGTGCGGTAATTCAGCGCTTTGCACTCGGTACACTGCAACCAGACGTATTCCCTGGCCTTTGATTTGGCCATTAGTCTTACTCCAGAATTTTTGTAACAACACCTGCGCCGACGGTCCTTCCGCCTTCGCGAATAGCGAACCGCAAC
>DAOVLV010000302.1 GCA_030631085.1 Planctomycetales bacterium
AGCAGCATCATGGCCGTTGCCTATCGTCGGCTTCGGGATTTCCTGGGTCTGCCCGACAGACCTCTGCGGGTTTATGACGTTATCCAGCAGTTGGCGATTGTCGATGACGACGTGCAGGAGCGGTTCGGCGTCGATGCGGTTGACCTGGGGCAAGGTTTCTGCGGGGATGAAAACGACTGGAAACCCTGGCGACTGCCCGATGGCAGTGATTGTCTGATTCCCGCATGGACAAACATTCGCAAGAAAGGTAACGATTGGTTTTTGTTCAGCGCCACAGACCGGAATATGGGAATCCAGAAAGCGCACATGCTCAATTTCGACCAGACTTATTGGCCGATGCTGGATGGCGTGCCGGAGGACCTTTCAAACCTGCCGGAGATTTTATCCGAAGTCCTTTGGACGATCCCAGGCCCGCCGAACCCAACCACTACCACATTGGCCGATATAACCAAGGCCGCCAGGGCGCTCCGTGAATCTACTGATAAGGCGATTGTCTCGCCTGTCCCGTTCGGCGGACGGCTTATGGAAATGGGCCAGTTCCTCTGCCGAAATGACAATTTCCTGCTGGCGCTTGCCGCCGAACCGGAGGCGATTCATCGCCTTTTGGATCGTCTGGTGGAGATATATATTCCCCCGATGGAGGAGTTTCTTGAAGCGGTCGGGCCTTTCATTGACATCGTTCGGTTTGGCGATGATCTGGGAATGCAGACAGGACCGCAGATTTCGCCGGCGATGTACCGTGAGTTCTTCAAGCCGAGACACTCGCTTCTGTGGAACAGGGCGAAGGAATTGGTGTCGAAGAAGGCGATGCTGCACTGTTGCGGGGGCATCAGGCCGTTGCTGGACGACCTTATCGACGCGGGTCTGGATGCGGTCAACCCCGTCCAGACCAGTTGTGACGGTATGGACCCTGCGGGTCTGAAAGCGGATTTCGGGGACCGGTTGTGCTTCTGGGGCGGCGGATGCGATACCCAGTCCGTTTTGCCCCGTGCAACGCCGGAAGAAGTCCGCACTCACGTGCTCGATCGGCTGGAAATTTTCGCGCCCGGCGGCGGGTTCGTCTTTCAACAGGTGCATAACATCACCGCCGACGTCCCCCCGGAGAACATCGTAGCAATGTTCGACGCCGTCGCGGAATTTAACGGATAACGTGATGGGTAGTAATGATAAAGGAAAAGCCAATGAATAAGCCTGGTGATAGCAGTGAGCAGCGGAAAGCCGAAGATATACTTCTCGAAATAGTTTCGGATAGTATTGGAAAGCCGTTGCATGAGTACCGTCATAAGATAGAAGACTCATGGTTACAGGTGGATGGAGCCTCGGATGATAACACGGTTCTGTGTGAGGCTTGGGCGCATATTGGAAAACCGAAGCCTGCACAAAAAAACAAAGTTATGAGTGATGCTCTTAAACTGCTTTACGTGGAAAAACTGCTTGAAAAGACGGTCCATCGTAAGATTCTTATTTTCGCCGATGATGATGCTGCTTCTGAATTTCAGGGCCGAAGTTGGCGGGCGAAGTGTCTAAAGAAGTTTAATATTGAAGTTTTAGTAGTGAATATTCCTGAACAATTGCGTTCAGAAATCCTAACAGCCCAGAAGAGACAATACAGATAAGTAAGACGATCTATTTTTTCTTTTTCTCTGCGTTCTCTGTGTCTCTGCGGCTCATCTGTTATAATGCCTCCCGGTAATACGGTAACAATCGCACCGAAGGTGAAGAAAGATACATGGCGCGTCGAAGGGCATGGAAGCAGAACGGTTATCGCTGGGAGGTCGCTCCTGCCTGGGACGGCGCTGCCGAGAACGCCCGTCGTCTGAAAACCTCGCCGCTGATCGCGCAAATCCTGCATAATCGTGGCCTGGACGAAGTCGAACAGGTTCGCAGGTTCCTCAATCCCAAACTGACCGATCTTCATCCGCCCGAATTACTGGATGGAATCGACGTTGCCGTCGAGCGATTGGCCGGCGCTGTACGCGACGGCGAGAAAATCTGCATATACGGCGATTACGACGTTGACGGCATGACAGCCGTTGCGATTCTCTATCGTCTCCTGGCAATGCAGGGCGCGGAGGTTGATTACTATGTGCCTCATCGACTGACGGAAGGCTACGGCGTCAACGTCGAAGCCATCGAAAAAATCGCCGCCGACGGAGTCAAACTGCTGGTAACGGTCGATTGCGGCGTTACCGCCGTTGAGCAATTACGCCGGGCGGGCGAGTTGGGCATGGATGTTATCGTAACAGACCATCATGCTCCCGATCGGGTCCTGCCCGATGTCCTGGCGATTGTCCACCCAGCCTTGCCCGATAGCACCTATCCCAACGCTGACCTTGCTGGTGCGGGCGTAGCGTTCAAACTCGCCTGGCATCTGGCCTGCCGGATGTGCGGGTCGGCCCGCGTGGATGAGCCGATGCGGAATTTCCTGCTGGAGGCTACGGCGCTGGCTGCACTGGGGACGATTGCCGACGTAGTCCCGCTGTTGGATGAGAACCGCGTTCTGGCTGTTTATGGTTTGAAGGGTCTGGCGGCGACGGAGCATCCTGGCCTCCGTGCCCTGATAACTTCCGCCCGTCTGGATGGCGAGCGGATTGACGCCTTTGACGTCGGTTTTCGCCTTGCGCCGCGCCTGAATGCCTGCGGACGGATGGGTCATGCCCGCCTTGCCGTTGAATTACTGACTCGCGCCGAACCTGACCGCTGCCGGGAAATCGCCGAATACCTCGAAAAGCAGAACACCGAGCGGCAGAAGGTCGAGCGGCGAATTACAGAAGAAGCCGTCGATATGGTCCGCTCAACCGGGGACGATAATAAGGCCATTGTGCTGGCGTCGCATGACTGGCACGCCGGGGTTGTTGGTATTGTGGCGTCGCGCATGGTGGACCGGTTCGGCAAACCGGCTGTTATAATCGCTCTGGACGGCGAGGCGGGGCGAGGTTCGGCGAGAAGCGTCGATGGTTTTCACATGCGGGACGCATTGGCCGCTTGTGGTGAACACCTGACAAATTTCGGTGGGCATGCGATGGCCGGCGGGTTGGGGTTGTCGGCCGATGCCGTCGAAAAATTCGCAGCCGACTTCAACCGCTACGCAGCCGAGAATATCACCGAAGAGACAACCCTTCCGGTATTGCAAATTGACGCCGAGATTACCATTTCCGAATTGTCTTACCAGGTCGTCGAGCAGTTGGAGCGTATGGGTCCCTTCGGCAGAGGTAATCCCCGCTCCCTTATGGCAATACGTTCGGCGAGGATTATGACGCCCCCGCAACGGATGGGACGCAACGGCGGGACAGTAAGTTTCATCGTCGGCCAGGACCAACCCAGGCCGGGGCGATTGCGATGCGTCGGTTTCGGGATGGGCGAATTGGCCGACGAACTCGCCGGCGTCAATACGGTCGATATTGTCGGCGAACCGGTACTGAATCACTTCAACGGTCGAAGCAGCGTGGAAATGCACCTTCGCGATGTAACAACTTCCGATCTCTAATATCGCCGCCAATTAATCAATGCGCTCTGCATGTAGAGTGCTCTATACGCCGATTTCCCTAAGCATATCCTTGAATTTGAGAACGGTTTG
>DAOVLV010000200.1 GCA_030631085.1 Planctomycetales bacterium
CATTTTCGCAATCTACATCTCGCTTGCCTGCACCTTCTTCCCCCTGCCGACCGGCTGGATCGTCTCGATCCTTGCCACGCGACAGGTGGGACTCTCCGACAGCCTGATTATCACGACGCTGCTTGTGGCGAGTGTCGGTGCGTTCGCCTCGATGGTAGCCAACCTGCACGATTTCCACCTGTTCACGCTGGTGCTGCGACACAAGCACGTCGCGCGTATTCGCGGGACGAAATTCTACGACCGTGCCGCACAGTGGTTCAGCCGGAGGCCTTTCGCACTGCTGGTGATATTCAATATCCTCCCGATCCCGATTGATGTAATTCGTATGCTGGCAGCGACTTACCGCTATCCGCTCCGGCCGTTCGCAGCCGCCAATTTCATCGGACGATGGATTCGCTACGCCGTAATCGCCGCAGTTACGTTCGTCCTCGGCGACAACGGTTGGCTCATTGCCGCAGCGTTGTTGGTAGTAGCGATAATCCTTGCGGGAGTCAAAATCGGCGGGAAACTTTTCGCCCGCCGCAGCGTCTAATACGTTGGAGCATAAATCCAATACGCTTACGGGAGATAAACTAGCCGCGACCGGTAGGAAGCGGGTTTTTTAACACCCGTCGGCAAAGAAACCCGCTTCCTACCGGTCGCGGCTAGCAAGGCGCTCGGCATTGGCTTGCCGTTCGGCTCCGTTGTACTATTGATACCATGCAGTAACACATAATCAGAAAGGCGAACCAAATGAAACATCGCATCCCAATAATCGCACTGGCGCTGCTTATGACCTCCTGCCTCGCCGCAGAACCAACAACCAAACCCGCCACCCAGCCGGTGAATCTAAAGGGGCAGCGCGCTGCTACTCGGGCTGCGGAGATAATGTATCTGAAGCGGGAGATTGTCGAGGCTCGACTTGAAGAGACACAGGCGCGAGCGGCATTGGAAGACCTGAAGAAGCAGATTGATTCGGGGAAACTCGAAAAGCATCCTGCGATGCGGGATATGGATTACTTGCTTCGCGGTTTGCGCGCTCATGAAGCGAAACTCTCGGCGGCACATAAAAACGCATTGCAGAAATTTGGGTCGAAACACCGGCAGGTCAGGGAGATTGAAGGCCAACTGAATGCTGTACGAGGGCAGATAACGGCGAGAAAAAAATTGGTGCTTGAGCATAATACGGCAGCCTCGCTGCAAGTGCGTATGATGCAGTTGGACGCCGCCACCGCTGAATTGCTCGATCTTCAGAATCGCCACGACAAACTGGTAAAACCACCGGCCACCACCAAGCCTGCGGGAGATGATCTGCCGGACTCGATTGCCGTAACCGTTCCACCGGAAAAAGTGACCAAGCACGATGCGTGGGTTGCCGTGCCGCGCGTTGTGCAAGTCGATCTATACCGACGGATGGTGACGATAGCACAGGCCGCATTCCCCGATGCGGATTTCAACAACTGGAAGAAAATCCTTGCCAATGAATTGCTGCGCGATCATTACCTCGTGCGGAGCATTAAGGGCGTTGGCGGACCGAGTTACGGCTCGGCGTTCTCGATGTCTTTCCCGTCCGGTCGACGCCTCTGGCGCCTCTCGCGGGCGACCAAGGGCCGGCCTGCCAGTGTAACGCTGCCGGAACGAACCCAACCACTCAAGGCGGCTGAAGCGAGGAAGATTGCTTTGGACTTCGTTGGACGCCTCGGACGGATGGGCTTGATTGATGCGAGGGTTCCGTTGATTGCGAAACTGTCTGGGTCCAGGGACTTTCACGCGTTCACCTTCCGTCCAGCCGGGGACACGCCCGTTCACATAGCCGGGCCGAGTGTCGTGGTAGTGATCGGCAAGGCCGACGGACTGATCGATAGCGTTCAGTTGACCTCGTCTCTCAGGGCGCCAGAGGATGTCGTCGCAAAGATTGTTTCCGAGGCGAAAGCGGTCATTCCCAACTTCGATCCGAAGCAATTCCGCCTGGAAGAGATGTTTCGTTCGTGCCGTCGCAAACTCGTTTTGAAGTACGAGGTTGTGACCATCTCCGAACCGCCCGATGGCGTGGCGGACACGAACGTGAAGGTGTGGGGCTGGTGGGATGCCGAGACGGGCAGGCTCGTCTATTCCGGGCGTCTCAAAGGCGGCTCGCCCGACCGCCCTTACATGAACAAAACCTTCTTCGCGAAGGCGCCCCCGGCCGAGATGCGGAAGAATCTTATCCATCTGATCCAACTCCGAGCGGCCCAACTCAACGCGGCCGCTGCCCCCCCAAAACCGACAATCAAACCCACCACCCAATCAGCCGTTCAAGAGTATGTCCGGCGTATCGAGGCGATATTACCGAAGGGGTGGTCAGTCGAGGCGGGGGACGGCCTCATCACTGTCCGTCGGAACCGGAAAGTAACCGTTTCGACCTTCATACCCAACCGACCGGTCAACAGTCCAGACACCGAGCAAACACTCGAGCGTTTCAGTATCGTTCTAAAGTTTGGCCCGCCGATGACGAGCAAACAATACCGCCGGATGGTCGAGGAAAACGAGGAAACTTTCAGGAAGTTGCGGGCGATGATCAAGAAGATGCGGCACATCACCCATAAGTTTCACCAGTATATCGCTAGCACGCCGGAAGATAAAAAACTCGTCGAGACTTATGAAAGGCTCCGCAAGAGTTTTCACAGAGTGCCGGACCTTTTCTCGCCGGAGCATAGTATCACCTTGCGCGTAAGCCCGGACTCCGGATCGGGCTTCGTAGCAATCGCCGATAAGCAGGTGCAGGCTGAATGTGCCGCCGTTCGCGGCAAGATCGAGAAACTGTTCCAAAAAACACCCACCGCCACGCAATCAACGTCCCGGCCAACAACGACAATTTCCGCCCCTGCCGTTGGTCCGAAGGTGATGGCGATACTTAAGCGGCTGGAGGCGGCTGGGGAGAAATATCCCAATATCACGGCGAAAATCGACTTCAAAGTCGATATGCTCCAGACCGGCGATACCGAAAGCCGAACCGGGAAGGTTTATTACCAGGGGCCTAGCGAAAAGGAATCAGCCAAGTTTCGCATCCACTTCGACACGCTCCGCCAAGGCAAAGGCCCGAAGATAAAGTATGTGGTCGATTACGCCTACGACGGCGAGTGGCTGACAGAGCGCAAGGAGCGGATAAAGCAGATGAACCGATACCAGGTCGCCCTGCCCGGAGAAAAGGTCAACCCCCTGCAACTGGGCAAGGGGCCTTTCCCCGTACCCTTCGGACAGAAGGCCCAGGCGGTAATAAAGTACTTCCGCCCGACAACGCGGCCCGTGAAAAAAGCCGCCCCGAAGAACACCGATTACATCAAACTCACCACCCGCCGGCAGTATCGCAAGGAGTTTTCGGTCGTCTGGATGGAAATGTGGGTGGACCGCATAAGCGGCCTGCCGGTAAAAATTGTTACCGAAGACCGCTCGGAGAACGTCAAGACAATCGTCTTCAAGAAAATCGCAATGCCGAAGAGTTTCGACAAAAAGATATTCACTCTCCCCCGCCCGCCGGCAGGATGGGAATATCATGTGGAAAGGTTCAAGAAGTGAAATCCGAATATCGAATATCGAAATACGAAACAAATTCGAATAACCAAAATCCTAAATTCGAAACGATTCTAATCACGGCATTTCGTTTGAGTCATTTGAAAATTCGGATTTAGGATTTGTTTCGAATTTCGAGATTCGTATTTCGGATTTCCGCTGCCGGAACCAGTTTGGGCGCTTTTGCCCGATGTCCCTGGAAACTCAGGATCGAGACGTAGAAGAACCCGACAGCGAAGAGGATCATAAACGGGGCCGCCATTGCCGAACGAATACTCATCAGACTAATGGCTGCACAGGCCGTCATGTAAATACCGTATCCCATTTCCACGTATGGCAGGATATGGCGCTTGGTTTTCCGAGCGGCTTCGGCGGCCTGTTTGTGTGTATGGTACTTTTCCGTTCCCGCGCCGTACTTGGGCGTGCGGACGAATTCGCTCTGCTTTCCGAAGATGGCCTCCAGTAGCGCCTTGGTGTTCGAGAGGCAAATCCCAATCCCCAATGCCATAAGGAACGGGAGAAATTTCAGCACGCTCCGCCAGTCGCGGAACAGTTCATATTGGCTGGAAATATAGAATACACTGGCTGATACCGTCGCCAGTGTGAAAACCGCCAGGTCGAAAATCGCCCGCATCGACGAGCCTTCTTCCATCGGAAGCGCCCGAACGCACATGGCTGGGAACAGCAGCGTTACCAGAATCAGCACGTAAAAATGCACCGAAAAGCAGGTCAACTGGAAGAACGCCTCGACCTTCGCCTTCAGCGGAGCCTTCGACAGGAGGACCTTGGGCAGCATCTTCATTGCCGTCTGCGCACCGCCCTTGGTCCAGCGGAACTGCTGGGCCTTGAAGGCGTTCATCTCCGGCGGAAGTTCCGCCGGCGTGGTCAGTTCGGGAAGGAACACGAATTTCCATCCTTTGAGTTGGGCGCGGTATGACAGGTCCATATCCTCGGTAAGCGTATCGTGCTGCCAGCCGCCCGAATCGGCAATGGCGCTCTTCCGCCACATCCCAGCCGTTCCGTTGAAGCACATGAATCTGCCGCTTCGGTTGCGGGCGACGTGCTCGATGACGAAGTGCCCGTCGAGATATATCGCCTGGGATTGCGTCAGAAGCGAATCGGTGCGATTGATGTGCTCCCAGCGGGTCTGGACCGCACAAACCTTCTCGTCGGTGAAATAGTGGATGGCTTCATGGATAATGTGGGCACCCGGAACGAAATCAGCGTCGAAAATGGCGACGAATTCGCCCGTCGCGGTCTTCAGGCCGTTCTCCAAGGCCCCAGCCTTGTATCCGACGCGATTGTCGCGGTGGATGAATTCGATATCGAA
>DAOVLV010000319.1 GCA_030631085.1 Planctomycetales bacterium
TCCGCCAGTCGTTGGGCTTTTTCCTGGGCTGCCAGTGCGGAGATTAATTCGTCTAACTCACCGGAAATAATGGTGTTGAGGTTATAGTTTCCGCCCTCTGTGTTTCCGGCTTTGAGGCGGCGATCGGCGTATCGGTTCCGGGGGAATTTATACCGCCGCAAATCGAGTTGTTTCTAACCGCAATACGGGCTTGTCGCAACAGGAAAATCGAATAGAATGTAATCAGTGAAACTCGGCAGGAAGGAATGAGCAAAGACCAGGAGGAAAGCAAAGATGAAAAATGCAATAATCTTATTAGCAGTAGCAGCTGTACTGGTGCTGGGTTTTGCCAACACCAGCGTCTGTTCGGCAGAAGGATATACCAAGAACATCATGCTTACGGGATGGTGGGGGCTCTCGCACGAGATAATAGCCAAGTTCAGCACGGACACGGAACTGAATCCGGGCGGCTGGGAGGGGATGAATTGGGAAGGTCGCGGCTATAACATCTACGCGTATTTCCCGAAGTTCCCCCCCGGCAACGAGCAGATAGGCGAGGGCGACCTCGAAGTGGACTACCAGGACGTTTCGGTGGACTTCTGGAGGATCACAGAGGAGATCCACCCCGTCGCGATTCTGAGTTACGGCCTGGGTCCCGGGCCCTGGCAACTGGAGAAGGATGCGCGGAACCTCGGATCAGGCCCGACGATACCTTTTTGGTCCAATGACTACAGGGCTCCCTATCAGCCTACTCCTTCACCGCCCGACGCCGGCAAGGACGTCAACTACGTCCGCCATTCCTCCTTGCCCATTGAGCCTATTATCGATAACATCAATGCCGCCGGGCTGGGCATAACCGCAACGTGGGACGACGGCGACTCCGGACATTTCCTCTGTGAATTCATGGCCTATCATGACGCATGGTATCAAGACCTTCACGGCGACGAATCGGACGACTATTGGTGTATCGCTGCCGGTTTTACGCACCTGTGGTCAACTCTGTCGTTGGATCAGGCTGGCGAGGCTGCGGACATTACCTTGCGGACCACTATCGATCATGTGGATTCGGTGCTTCCCGAGCCTGCGACGGTGTCTCTGCTGGCCTTGGGCGGTCTGATGTTGCTGAGGCGCAGGCGGGAATAGGCTTCCGTGAAGGTCCACCGGGTTAAACCGAACGGCGTGTTTTTCTCAGCGAGGCGTTCGGTCGTGAGTCGGCGGGTCTGAAAGTCTTACTCAACTACACCCGTATGACACCCGGCGCACAGAGTTAACGCGCCTTGTATGGGTTTCTTACAGTTCCGCCAGTCGTTGGGCTTTTTCCTGGGCTGCCAGTGCGGAGATTAATTCGTCTAACTCACCGGAAATAATGGTGTTGAGGTTATAGTTTCCGCCCTCTGTATTGCCGGCTTTGAGGCGGTGGTCGGTGCAGCGGTTCTGGGGGAAGTTATAGGTTCGGATTCGTTGCGAACGGTCGCCGGAGCCTATCATGGACTTTCTGGCGGCGGCCTGGTCGGCAGCCTGTTCGGAGCGAAATTTTTCATACACTCGTGATGCCAGGATTCGTCTGGCTTTGGCGCGGTTCTTGTGCTGGCTTTTCTCGTCGCGCATCGAGACGGTAATTCCCGTCGGGACGTGCTCCAGTTTAATGGCTGACGCCACCTTGTTGACGCTTTGTCCGCCGGGTCCGCCTGCCCGACTGACGTGTTCGAGAACATCCTTTTCCCAGTCGATTTCGACATCTATGTCTTCGGGTTCTGGAAGGACTGCTACGGTGGCTGCGGAGGTGTGTATTCGCCCCTGGGCCTCGGTTTTCGGTACTCGCTGAACGCGGTGCCCGCCGCCTTCGTAGCAGAGCCAACTCCAGACGTCGGGGCCTTTGACGTTAACGATGACCTCGCGGAATCCGCCAAGGTCGGTGGACGTTGCCGAAAGTATCTCCACCTTCCATCTTTTCCGTTCGGAGTAGTGGGTGTACATATTCAGCAGGTCGGATGCGAACAGGGCGGCTTCGTCTCCACCGGTACCGGCGCGTATCTCCAGGATGACCGAATTGATCTCGGTCTGGTCGCTCATCACCAGCGACTGAAGGATTTCATCGAACAGCGTATCGGCCTGGCCCGTCAGTTCTTCTATTTCGTCCCGGGCCAGTTCCTTCATGTCGGCCTCCGACTGCGGATCGTCCATGATGGACCTTGCCTGATCGGTCTTTTCGAGAATTGCGGTGTAGCGGCGGTAAGGTTCGGCAACCCGTCCAAGTCGAGCGTACTCTTTTGAAACAGCCACGATGCGGTTCCGGTCGGAAGCCACTGCTGGGTCGTTCATCTCGCCGGCCAGTTGGTCATAGTGCTCGACAATGGTTTCAAGTTTGGTAATCAGGTTGGGCGAAATTTCCGGCATGATTTATGAAACTCGCTAAACGGTGAACCGATGCTGAAAAAAACGCCGGCGCGAAATACGGGCACCGGCGTTTACAATATCGTTGCAAAGCTAATTCGTATCAGATTTTTGGAAATAATTTCCGCCGTACTTTTTCTGGAACTTTTCGACTCGCCCAGCGGTATCGACGAATTTCTGTTTACCGGTGTAGAACGGGTGGCAGGCGGAACAAATATCCACGCGGATGTCCTTGCAAAGCGTCGAGCGGGTAGCAAATGAGTTCCCGCAGGCGCAGGTTACGGTAATGTCTTTGTATTCGGGATGTATCTTTGCCTTCATGTCTTTTTCACCTTTACATTGAATCAGATAAAAGATTATACGGATATCAGAGTCTGAATCAAGTGAAATTTCCCCATTCCGAGGCGGGTAGGCTGGGACGGAGCGAAGCGTAGTCCCACCTTTTTCGGATTAGAAAGGTGGGACTTCGTCGTAAGCCTACGATTCCCGTATTCGCGCGGGGTTACATCTTCAGCGGCGGCAGGCTGAAATATTCGCGATACGCCTGCTGCATCGCCACGTAGTTGGCCACCGGCACACTGGATGTAATGGCGTTGTTGGAGCATAAGATGTGCCCGCCGCCGCCAAAACCGTCCTCGATAATCCGGCGGGTCTGTCGGCGAACCTCGTCGGGCGTGGCGAAGGAAAGAACCTGCATGCAGTCCACGTTTCCGTAGAAGGTGATGCGGTCGCCGAATCGCTTCTTCAACTTTCCCAGGTCCATACCGGCCTGTCCGTCGATCTCGATATACCCGTCCACCTCGCAGCCGATCAGGAAATCCTCGATGACATACCACAGGTCGCCGTCGCTGGCGTTGACGGCGAAGGCCCCGCCTTCGTGAATCCGCCGGGCGACCTTTCTGACCTCCGGGACGATAAAGGTCCGATACGCCTCGGCGGAAATAATCGGCTTGTTACCCGCGAAATCCCCCCCGATGGCGATCTGGTCGATGCCCA
>DAOVLV010000113.1 GCA_030631085.1 Planctomycetales bacterium
ACAGCCAGACCTTTTCCCCGCATCTCCTCCCGCAGCACTCGCAAGGACGGATGGCCGGGCGTGGGTGCCGTGGCCGCGGTGTTTGCGGCCACGCTTTTTCCAAACGATTGCGCCACTTCAAATGTCCGGTCCCCGCTTCCGTTCTCGACCACCAGAACCTCTGCCGGGTACGTCTGGGCGTCCAGGAAGGCGAAAACCTCCTCCAACGTCCCCGGTAAACGGGCTTCTTCGTTGTGGGCCGGTATTATAATCGACAGCAAAGGCGAGTCCGCCGCGCCGCCGGAAGCCAGTTCGTTCGGTTGTCGGTTCTGTTCGGGCATATCGTCGCTCTCTGCACCGAAAGCATACACAACAAAGGCGCAAGCATGTAGTGATATTTACACTGATGCCTCAAGAGAAAGATTGACCGCACGTTAGATATTTCCTAAAATTATAGGTATAAATCTCTCCTTTAAGCAGGGTCGTGTTTTGATGTCCGCAGATTCACAAAACGTTTCGTCCTTGCCCGTGCCGGTTGCCGACGGGGTCCTCGGCCGCCTTGCGGTGGGGGCCTTGCTGGTTCTGGCTGCGTGCATGCTCGTTACCTTCGTGTTCGCGACGCTGATGGTAACGGGAACCGCCCAGACTGACACGAGCGCCGCTGCCGAGCAAATAGACCGACTCTTTCCGTACATAATGGTGGCAGGCGCTCTGTCCGGCGTGCTGGCGGGCGTATGTTCTTTCGCGCTTGCGGTACGTCAGCGAGGCAGGGGCCAGGCTGGATGGACTGTGATGCTTGTAGCGGCGGGCGTCTCGGCGATTGCCGCAGCGAGCACGATGATACTGGGAACCATCACCGCCGCCGGGGTAATGCAGTTACCCGTAGCCGGTGAAACCGGAATGAACCGCTTGGGCGAGGGTTCAGCCATTGCATTGCTGATCGCATGTGCTTTTTGGGCGATGCGATGCTGGCAGGGTCAACGGACGCGAGTTGTCCGTGGCGATTTCAATGACGCCGAGGCGAAAATCGCCGCTTGCCTGAAGCAGGTTACCGGCGGAAAACTTCTGGGGCATCTACGGGGAGTATTGCTTTCGGCGGGACTGGTGGGGCTGGCGATAAGTGTTCCTGTGGATTTCTTCGCGATTGGACGCGCGGACGCCGGTGCCGGCGGATTGGCCGGAGCGATGGTACTGAGCGCGTCGGGAGTGGTTCTGTTCTGTCTTCTCCAGTGCGTGCTGCTCACAGCGGCCATGTCGCTGCTGATCGGAATGTTCCGCATTGGGCTAATCGGCGACCAGGCCAGCGCGATGGTGGGATTGGCATCCGGCGTATTCGCGTTTCTGTTCAGCCAGTGCGGCCTCAACCTGTCTTTCGGCGATCAAATTCGCGTCCTGGGTCTGACCGTGCTGGTAATGACCGTTCTGATGGTTTATGGCCTGTTTTTCGGTGTGGCGGTGTCCCGTTACGTTCTGGAACTTTGCCGTGAAAGTCGCCGTCCGCGCGACTTTGCCGACCTGATTCGCATATCGATTATTGCCGGTGCGACGTTTCCGCTTCTGGCGGTTCTCCAGTGGGCGCGCCGGCGCGTCCGTGCCAACCTCGCGGTTATCGCCGTCGGATGCGCCGTGCTGGCCATCATAATCGCGCTGATGATCAAGGGAATGTTCCCGAGCGTGTACGACTTCATGGACAAGATACAGTTCTTCCTGGTCATCATGACGGTACTGATGGCGGTGCTGGTCGGGCACGTTGTGAATCCGGCGGAAAAGAGATGGCCTAAGGCAAGATTGGTCGCATTGGTGTTGCTGACGACGGGATGCCTCGCCGTGGTTATAAACTCCGATACGACAATGGCTTCGGTGCGACCCAAAGTCTTCCAGTACACCCCCATGGGCAAATACAGCCTGAACGTAATTGAATGGCTCGTCGCGCCGAACGAACCGATGACGCATATCGACACGGGCTGGAAGCCGCCGCTCCTTAAAGGCCTGTCCATAGGCCCGAAACGCGAAATCATCAGCGTCCTGAAGAAGAAAAAGCCGTTAACCATACTCATCATCTGGGACGCCGCCAGGCCCGACCGGATGAGTCTCCACGGATACCGGCGAAGTCGTCCGCCGCTCCTGGCCACTACGCCGAATCTTGATAAGTACAAGAGTGAATTTCTGCGATTTACCAACGCGTTCTCGCAGGCGACGGCGACCAGTTGTTCCATGCGGCATCTCTTCACCGGACGGTACTCCTCGCGATGGATGCTCAAGACCGAAGGGATATCGCCGTTCTGGACGAACGAATTAATCCGCGCCGGCTATCATTCATTCTTTATGAACATCATCGGAAGCGATTACAACGGGCTGAGCCTGGAGGCGTTTTATCGCGACATGCCGGAATCGGCGAGGTCCAGGCTGGAACTGCTCGATTGCACGCTGTGCCCCAAAGAAAATCTCAAAAAGGGGCAGAAACACGGGCGAAAAGCGACACCGGAACTGCTGCGGAAACTCGCCGGCAAACCGAAGTTCATCGAGTGTAACCGCCAGAACGAGCAAAAATCGGTGCACGACCTGCTGGCGTTCCTGGAAACGCAAACCGACACGCACGGCAGCGGAGTATTCGCATATATCCACATGGACGCCACTCATACGCCATGGTCGAGATTCGCCGAAGTCGAAGACTTCGGCGACAGTAAACAGAACAGATACGACCAGACCATGCGCTACAGCGACATGATCGTCGGGGAGTTAATCGAAGGGCTGAAAAAACTCTCCATGTGGGACGATACGATCCTGATAGTTACCGCCGACCACGGAACGGGCCTGAACGATCATGAAAAGTACGGCGGGTTCCACCCGTGGTTCGAGCAGATACACATCCCGCTCGTGGTAAAAATTCCCGGCGTTCCGGGAAGGGAAATCGACACAATGGTCGGACTGTTCGACCTTGGGCCGACGCTGATGGATGTGTTCTTCCCCGACACGCTCGATCGTTACGAGGGGCGAAGCCTCTGGCCTGTGATTCTCGATGAGCAGAAGTGGCCAAAACGAGTTATGTTCGGCCTGAACGCTTTTGCGAATTGTTACTATCTCATCGCTGCCGACGGGTTCCACTATATCCGCCAGCGGACGGACCGATACGAGCAGTTGTACAACTGGCGTCTGGATCGTGCCGAGACGAGCGACCTGATGGGCGTCGATTTCGATGCGGTTCGCCTCAATCGCACGCGGATGAACTGGTTCCTGAACGTCCACGGCAAGGGGCGCGGATACACCAATCCCTACCACTGGTGCAAGCCGCCGGAGTAAATGTCGCCGAACAGGAGAGAACGGAGGTAAAAAACTGAATATTGAATAATGAACAGAGAATTTCGAATTTCGAAGTAAAAGAAACAAGCCACTTTTGAGAGATGCTTTTTTTACTTCGACATTCGAAATTCTCTGTTCGATATTCAATATTCTCTTTAAGCACGTTACAGGGTTCAATGATATGAAGATAGGTATCGTTTCTGATTCGCACGGGAAGGTTTCCGTGCTTCGCCGCGCGTTGGCGTCGCTTGTCGAGCGAGGCGCAGAGGCAATCGTACACTGCGGGGACATCGGAAGCGGCGAGTGTATAACCGCCCTGTCCGAAACAAACTTACCCGCATACGCCGTAGCCGGCAACATGGACCGCCACGCCCGGAGGCTGCAAAGTCAGGCCGACGCCGACAACGTCCGCTTCAGCATGGACACTATCCTCGTCCCGCTGGGCGACGATAAGTACCTCGCAGCCACCCACGGTAACGACCCGCGAATAATGGCTGAACTGCTCGCCGACGAACGGTTTGACTATCTTTGCCACGGACACACGCACCAGCCTCGAAACGAGAAAATCGGCTCGACGCGAGTGATTAACCCCGGTGCATTGCGCCACGCGCATCCGCCGTCGGCGGCAATCCTCGATACCGATGCCGACACCGTCGAACATTTCCCGATTCGGTAGGCTGGGTCGGAGCGAAGCGGAGGCCCACCTTTTTCCCTACGCCCTATTCCCTACACCCTCCATAAAAAAGGTGGGACTCCGCTTCGCTCCGTCCCAGCCTACACATAAACGAAAAAAATCGAAACAAATCATCTGTTTGTGCGTCTAACGTTCAAGGTGTATAATCTACTCCGACATAACTCATCGAAAGGATAATGATGTTTAAGCACCGGACTTTGCGTTTATTGTGTGGATTAGCGGTATTCGTCTCTCTGTCGGCGCAGACTTACGGGCAGACGAAGAAGATTCCAAAAGGGCTGCACATACCCCAGGGTAATCAAAGACACTTCAATATTAACCTGACCGACGGGGCTGGAAAACAATGGCGCTTCCAGAATTACCTCAACGTTTATAGCGGGTTAAACTACGTCTATAGCGGCGGACTTTATTGCCAGGTCAGCGGGTCAAACGTCCGGTCCAACGGCAGAGCGTGGACAAGCGGCGGCGGTTACGAGATAGAGATCGGACCATACACCCGAAACAACTGCCAAATCTATCGTCGGGTCAAGGTCTATCGCGACCGGGGCCTGGTGCGCTGGCTTGACATTTTCGTCAACACGACTTCTTCCAAGCAGGTCGTTCCGGTACGGATTTACACAAGTCTCCGTCGCGGCGTCTCGCGCGTGATTACCTCGTCAGGGACAAACACTTTCGGTAAAAAAGACTGGGCGTTCATTACTGAACATCAGGGTGTAAGTCTGCTCCACGTCGTTTGTCGCAAAGGCGGGAAAGTGCGCCCGACAGTCCGCGCCGCCGGCAGCACAATAAACGTGAATTACTCCATTACCGTTCCGCCCAGGGGCGTGGCGATTTTGTGCTATTTTGAGGCCCAGGCGCACAGTACAGGCGAACTCCAAAAGACATTATCGAAGTTTAACGCTTCCCATCTATTGAGCGATCTTCCCCCCGCCGTTCGCAAGCTCATCGTCAATTTCCGAAGCGGGAGCGGAATTGAGGACATCACGCTGGATCGCAGCGGGACCGCCGACGTGGTAATCCGGAAAAACGGGGACGTGATCTCCGGTAAAATCACCAACAAAGAATTCGTTATCGAACCGTTTTTCGGCGAACTGACTCTACAGGCCGAGAAGGTCATCGGGTTTGTCGCTGTGAGCGGACAGGAATCGACCGTGCACGCGGTGGTCGAAGGCGGGCAGGTTATTACCGGAAAACTCAAGAACGCCGTCATTACACTGACCATTCCTACCGGCGGGGAACTGAAGATACCTTTTACCCATATCAAGGAGTGTTCCTACCGTATCAGCAAGGCGAAAAGCGACGAGGTCCTCAACTCCGGTTCGTTAATCGTCCTTCGGACGGGTGATCGCCTGGCGTTCGATCCTTCCAAGTTGAAATGCACGTTCAAGACCCGTCACGGACCGATCAAACTTCTCGGGAAAGACCTTCGGGGAATTTCGCTGGACCACCAAAACAGCGGCGTCCATCGCGCTCGATTCGTCAACGGCTCAATGCTGGCGGGGATACTGGAACCCGAAAAAATCGTCCTGCCACTGAAACTCGGACCTGAACTGAACGTCTCACGCAATATGATCATGGCAATTCATTTCGCCGAAAAAGAAGAGGACGATTCGGCGAAAACGCACGTGATTCTCAATAATGAAGACGAACTTTTCGGGCGACTCGTCAATAAGGCGTTTGAAGTGATTACCGATTTCGGAACGATCAGCGTCAAACCGGAAAACATCACTGAAATATCTTTCAGCGTCCAGGACCCGGGTCAGGCCACTATAAAAATGTGGGACGGTTCCACGCTTCGGGGAAAACTTCGCACCGAAACGCTTCGCTTCGCCGTCAAGCCAGGGCCTGAACTGGACCTGCACGTCGGGCATATCGTAGAGATCGTCAGGCCTGACGCGCTTCCTCCGGATAAAACCGTCAAACTCGTCGAAAAATATATCGCAATGCTGTCGGCTGCCAATTACAAGGACAGGCAGGAGGCGCAGGAGGAGTTAATCCACATGGGATCGACAATCGCCCCGCTCCTGCTCGAACACGTCAAAGACCCCGACCCGGAAGTCCGGCAGCGAATCCGCAACATACTCGACAAACTCGGCGTAAAAACGCCCGGATAAAATGACTAATGACCAATGAAGGAGCAGCAAGGATAATGAGATATACGATTAGTCTGGGCGTTGTATTGTTCCTGATTACCGGCAGTGCGGCGGTTTCACTTGCGCAGGGGATTGTTGTAGAGCGGGCGCGTATAGAGCGACGCGCAGAGCGGCGTATTGTTATCCGGTCAGGGCCGGTTACGGTTGGGCCTACCGTATCGACCCAGGGTGGTATTCACCTTCCCGGCGGGCGAAGTTCCGGTCTTCCGTGGGTTACGACGGATTCGTCAGGCTACCGGTGGGACATCGCAGGCAACGGGACGGTCTCC
>DAOVLV010000416.1 GCA_030631085.1 Planctomycetales bacterium
CAGCCCATATCACCGATTCTGGGGACAGTTCATCCGCTACCTTGCCGGCGTCGATAAAACCGGCAGGACCGGAACGGCATCCGTCCTGGCGAGACTCAGCACCGCATACGTCAAACAGGACGAAGAACTGAAGATTACCGCACAGGTAAAGGACTCCGACGCCAAACCGGCAAGCAACGCCTCGGTAACCGCCGCCATCCGAGAAGAAGGAAAGCAAAAAGAGGCCTCGAAGGTAACGCTCAACCCATCGGCGGGAGCGGGAATGTACGGCGCATCTTACCGGCCTACTACCGGCGGGAAATATATCGTTACAATCACCGCTAAGGACAAAAACGGTGAGATAATCGGGACAGACCAACTGCCCCTTATCGTCGCAGCCCACTCGAAAGAGACGGACCGCCTGGCGAGAAACGACGTAACGCTACGAGCCATCGCAAAAATACGCGACGGGCGATACGTCGAACTGACCAAACTACCCGAAGTTGTGGACGAACTCATCCGTCAGAGGGCTGCGTCTATGCCGCCGGCGCCGCCGGAAAAACAATACAGCCTCTACAACTTCACGCTGCTGTTCCTTGCATTCGTCGCACTGTTGACAACAGAATGGATCCTCCGACGAAACTGGCAGCTGCAGTAGGGTGTGCAGGTTCTGTTTCCTGCACACGCGATTGGTGGGCGAGGAATTCTAATATCCGGCGAATTCGGTGAATGCCTTGCAAGCGTGGTCCTGGACGTCGCCCGTCAGACCAATGGCTTCGTTACCGTCGTAGTAGCCGCCGATGAACCCCCCGCCGCGACCCAGGCGCTCGATCATCAATTTGGCGTCGTTGCGGATTTTCTCAGCGTTACGGGTCTGAAGCGTTGTCTGGATATCCACCGGACACCAGAACGTAACTTTCCCCGCAAATTCAGCCAATGTGTCTATACCGTGCAGGCGAGGCTGGTCGAACTGGAGACAGTCGATACCGACCTCGATAAGATCGCCGATAATGTCGGTAATCTTCCCGCACGAGTGCATAAAAACGCTCATTCCGAGGTCGTGGGACAATTTACAGAAGGTGGAAAAATCCGGCTTGAAAATCTCCCGCCACATGTCCGGTGAAATCATCAACTGGTTCTGCGTGCCCCAATCCTCACAGAACATAATCGCGTCAGCGCCGGCTTCGGCGATACGCTCGATAGCAGCCGATATCTGCGGGCGAATCATCGCGTGCAGACGTTCGACGTTATCCCGCTCCAGGACCAGGTCGCAGAGGTAATTGTCCAGTTTGCGTATCTTGCGTGCGACGCTGAAGACAAACCCCGGCAGGCCTCCGATGCGGTATTTCCCGGCGCTATCGGCAAAGGCGCGGGACATTTCGGCATAGCGGGCCTTGTCGCCCAGGTCCGGCGGGCGATACGAATCCAACTGCGACCAGTCGGTAATCGCTGCCTCCATGACCTCGCCCTTGTCATAGTCGGTCAGCGAGGCCCACACGATCCCCCACTCGTCCTCCCACCGCCGCAACTCGTTGCCATGAGGCTCGTGGGGCGGTGGAACGAAATCCTCCGCCGGCGAAATGTTGCCTCCGATAAGGTCATTTTCATAAGGCTCCGGCAGGGTCAGGCCGATGCGAGGCGGGGAATCAAACTCGATTACCCGACGAATTATTTCACGGGATGTCATTTTTCAGAAATTCCAATCCGCCAGTTCCGACGGGGAAAGTATCTCGACGCGGACAATTCGCCACCGGGCATCGCGTTTGGCCCATTCCAAACGCCATACAGTATAGCCGCCTTCGCCGCTTTCCAGGATGATTCGTACCTTGACCTCCGTTATGGCCTTGTCGCCGGTGATGGTTGTTACAGGCCCGACGGTTTGGAGGCGATCGACAGGCCTGTGACGCAGCGCCGTTCTTCCTATCAGGATTATTTCATCTTTACTGATTTTCCCCCCGCCGGAAAGCGGCGCAAGACAGGACTCGTCGAGGTGCTCGACAGCGGCATCGAGGTCGCCGGACTCGACGCTGCGGGCGATATCGGACATTGCTGAATTAATCTGCTCAAGGTCCGTTTCCACAAGGTAAGAAGTCAGTCCCACCGCCAGGCCCAGCACGGGCGCGACAAGCAATGCCAAAGCCCATTTTCGCGTCCGCCGACCATGCCAGATCGCAGCCACTGCCGCTTC
>DAOVLV010000058.1 GCA_030631085.1 Planctomycetales bacterium
AAGGGCGGGTTTCGGCGTCTTCATGAGTCCGGGGCGAATAACCGCCCCTGCCCGTATATCGCGCGAGGCCATCAGTCCAAAGGGACTTGTCCACTCGCGAACCGGTTTCCGATCAACGCTGACAATCCTAATGACGGTGTTCGCCTTCGTGAACGTTTCGCCCGAAGTGATGCTTTTAATCGCGGCTGCCTGTCGCACGCGATAGACCGGCTTGAAGAGTATTTTCGCCCGTCCAAGTTCACGTTTTTTCGAACCGACGGCTGCGACTATAACTTCTATATACCTTTTGGATTTCGCCTTACCGATATGGGGTATGAGTCGGATGTTATCGGCGGATGTAACTTTCAGGTCTTTTGGCTGACGGACGAGTTTCCATGAACACCCATTCGGGCCGGGGCGGGTCTTTTTCAGGAACGCCTCAGCCGACTTGATTAACCTGGCTGATTCGAAGGTCTTTTCGTCGAGTATGACGACGACTTTTCTTGCCCCTGTAATCCGAATCATCCTTGGGCCTATGCCCGCAGTAGCAAGACGAGAGAGGATCGTCCGTCGGTCGATGGTAATCTTCTCGCCGGAGAACGGCAGTCGGCCCATTTTGATATCCGAAACTTTTTTACAGAGTTTCGCGTCGCTTCCGCGAATTATGCAGATTCGCCCCATGTTCAGCGACTCGCCGCGAACACGCACCGTCCGAGGAAGGTGCATCCGCAGAACCGGCTCGTTCTTCGGCGAAGCCGGACATACCGCACAAAGCAGCAGTATTCCAAGCAGAAGACTGGTTGATTTACGTATCATTGCGTCTCCTATGCGATCAGACGATTCGCGGTGGTAAGCATCTCGTCGCCGGCTTTTATCGCCCGCGAGTTGATTTCATAGGCCCGTTGGGCCGTTATGAGATTGACCAGTTCGGTAACCATCTGGACGTTCGATTTTTCGAGGAATCCCTGCTGGAGCGTCCCGGCTCCGTCCTGTCCGGGCGTGGCTGTGGTCGGCGAATTACTGGCCGATGTTTCAGCCAGAAGGTTCCCGCCCTCGCTCGACAGTCCTGAAGGATTCGCAAATCGCGCCAGCGTAATCTGTCCTGCCGGCGTGGTGGTCGTACCGTCGAAAACCGTAACGGTCCCATCCTTGCCGACACTGATAGAAACAGTATTGGGTGGGATGCTGATTGCCGGTTCCAGCGTGTATCCGCCTGATGTTACCAGTTCACCGTTGGCGTTTGCCCTTAGCGATCCGTCGCGCGTGTAACGGGTCTCGCCACCGGGGCCTGTTACCTGGAAGAACCCGTCGCCCTGAATGGCTATGTCGAGGCTCCGCTCGGTGTTGACCTGCTCGCCCTGGGTGAAGACCTTCAGCGTAGAGGCCGGGCTGACGCCGCTGCCTATCTCGAATCCGCTCGGAGCCGTTACGCCCGAAGCAATCTCACGACCCGGCTCTTTAATCTTCACATACATAAGGTCCTGGAAATCGACCTGGCTGCGCTTGAACCCGACCGTGTTGATGTTGGCAAGGTTGTTGGCAATGACATCAACAATCATCTGTTGAGCCGTCATTCCCGTCGCAGCCGTTGAAAATGCCCTTAACATAATTTTCTCCTCGAATATCTAAGCAAGTTGTAACAACATTGGCGCGGTACAGGCCCGTGTGGGGTCAAAATACGAAATACGAAACCCGAAATACGAAACAAATTCAAAATTCGAATTACTAAATACCCCAAACCAAAAAAGAGGCAGTTGCTTTTGTTTCTGATTTATGATTTTGGTCATTTGAATTTGTCTCGGATTTCGATATTCGAATTTATTTTCCGTAAATGGGTCAGCCCATAGCGACTTGCAGGATATTTTTCATCCGTTCGTCGTGGGTCTTGATGCTTTTTGCGTTGGCTTCGTAAAGTCTGGTAACAGTAATCAAATCAACGAGTTCCTTGACGACGCTCACGTTTGAACCTTCCTGGAAACCCTGGTGAACGCCGGGTTTTTCTACCTGTTTCGGAGCGGCGGATTTCGGTGCGCTGAAACGATTTTTCCCAATCGGCACTAACAGTTCGGGTTTGTCGAACTGAACGATTTTGAACTGTCCGAGGGACTGTCCGTTCGCGGAAATCCGCCCGTCGGTCGAGATGCTCACTGCGGTCGGTCCGACATTTGCCGGAACGGTAAGCGGACCGCTCTGCCCGGCAACGCTCTGCCCGCCTGAATCCACCATCTGTCCCTGGTCGTTCAGGCGAAAAACGCCGCTACGCGTGTACATCTGACCTTTGGGCGTCTCAATGACGAAAAAGGCGTTCTTTCCGCCCAAGGCTACGTCCAGCGCCCTTCCCGTGTGAATCAGTCTTCCCTGTGAAAAATCAACAAAAGGCCGGCTGGCGACCTTGCCGCCGGTTTCAACCGTTGTCTGACCGGCAAGCGACTGTCTTATCGACTCGGCCCGTCGTTTGTATCCTACGGTGTTGGCATTGGCGAGATTATGGGTAATGACCCGGTAACACTTTCCCAGGGCGTCCATGCTCGAACCTGCCGCTTGTATCGAACCGTTCATTTGTGTCCTTTTTCTCCGGGTAATCAGGCCGACGTTTCACTGGTTTCGGCGACTTCAACTTTGCGATGATTTGCTGCGATGTTGGTTTCGCTAACCAGTTCCGCCAGTTCGTCCGAGTTTAATCCGACCAGTTCTATCGCCACCATTTCGTTTCCATTCTCGTCGGTGAAGGTCCGTCGGACCTTCCCGACGCCCTGGACCTGGTGTCTTTTGTCGATTTTCACTATGACGATTGTTTTTTCGTCAATGTGTGCCTGCATGGGCATCTCTATCAGAAGCCCCGCCCCGCCGATTTCGACGACAACTGCCGGGACAAAATGAGGCGACTGAAGATCGGGCGTATCCTCACTGAACGGAAACATAGCAACCTGGGCCGGTTTGTTCGTCGCAATACGGGGAAATCGTCGGAGGTTTATTATTCGAATATCGGACGAATGTCTCAGCGTTATTCCGTCGATGTCGCTGCGAATCACAGTCGCGTCGAATTCCCACGCGGTCGATCCGACGGGGCAACGCACGACCCAGACCTGGCCGAAGTGTCCGACCAGGGGTTCATCGGCATCGACGAGAAACTCCGAAGGTCCGGTGCTTACGATGGTGGCTTCGACCGGACCGTCGCCTCCCGGAAGTGTAATGAAAACACTGCTTCCGAGGGCAATCTGCCGGCTTGAACTGATAGACTTCGTACCGTCGTCGATGATTTGCTCGAATCCGAGTTTCTCTCGTAAGGACCTCAGCATGGTGTTGAGGTTCGCGCACATCGCTTCGGACATTGCCGCGACCCTGGCGCTGTGCATCAAACGGTCAAGACCGCGATTGAACGCCCCGTCAGCGTTAAATATAGTGGTGATGTCCTTCACGCCCGAAAGTTTGGCGATGTGCATAAGCAGTTTTATTTCTTCGGTTCTAAGACCGGCCTGGTCGCCGGCGCGACGGAACCCAGCCACCTTTCGACGCATCTGTCCGTACTTCCAGACAGCGGCGATAACAACCGCTGCCGAAAGGACAAGAGCGAGAATCACCAACACCCACCATACCCATCCCGACGACTTATCGGCCGACGACGTGAAACTCCGCACGCCGCCCCAACGGTCAATCGGGGAGACCTGAAGCATCGGTCCGAAATAATCCATTATCGACAAGCGTCCGTGCATGGTTTCTTACCCGTGATTAACGAATCAGATTCGCCAGTTCCTTCAACATTTCGTTGGCGACTTTGATTGTCCTTGCGTTTGCCTGGTATCCGTTTTGTGCCTGGATGAGGTTGACGAATTCCCCGGCGACGTCCACGTTTGACTGTTCCAGCGATCCACCCCTGATGGTTCCGGCACCGCCGCTCATACCTCTGGTGTAGAGGGGGTCGCCGGAGTTTCCGGAGGCTACGAAGTAGTTATTCCCCAGGGCTGCAAGACCGGCGGGGTTCTGGAAGACCGCCATTTTAATCGATGCGATATTCTGGGTAACGCCGTTGGTGAACAGTCCTGCAAGGATACCTTCCTGTGTAACCGACATACTGGCCAACTGTCCTGATGTATATCCGTCCTGGTCGTCCATTGAGACGGTGGCGAGACCGACCTCTTCGCCTGAAACAGTAATCTGCCGCCCGCCAACCAACCCGAAGTCCACGGTAATCGAGCGTATCGTGTCGGGTGCGTTACTGAAGGTTAGGCCGAATGTCGGATCGTCCGGGGGCGTACCTTCGATACCACCGTAGTTTCCATTTTCCTGGAATGTTATTCCGCTGATTCGCCTGTCGTTCAGAGCATCGACTTCACCGGTTACAGAAGTAACAACGAGGTCCCAATCGCCGGCGGTGTTGCTGACAAACGAGGCGCTGAGGTTATGGCCGATACCTTGTGAATCGAAGATTTCGATACTGACATCCTGCGAAGCCTCGCCGCCTGCCTCCAGAATCTGGAAATACTCGGGCATCGTGAATGTCCCGGTCGGAACACCGCCGCCGGTAGCGGTGAATTCCAGCATCATATCCGTATGACTGTAACCGGCTGCATCGTCGGTCAGGCGTATCTCGCCGTTTAAGACCGACGCGATGGAATCGTCGTTGAACGCAGTGGAAATCGCCGTCAGCAGATCCCCCATTTCCGCCGTAGCCGCATCGGCGATTATATATGTGGCGACGACAGGAGTACCGTCGAAATTGGTACCGGTAATCTGAATTTCATCACCATCGATAAGACCGCTGGTCTCGTTCAAGTCCACCAGACGCGTAGAGTCTGTTATCACTTCCCCCGGAGCCGTGTACTGCAATCCACTACCCAACATGTTGGTGGTCGGAGTCGAGGCGTCTCCGTTCAGGTTACCCGAAACACTGATATTCGCAGTTGCCTGGGCTTCGAGTGTAACGTCGTAAGGAATTTTGATACTGTCGTTTGTCTGGAATCCCTCGACTTCACCCTCGGTACCGAAACGCTGAACACGATATCCGGTTCCGGGATCGACCAGGTAGTAATCCGAATCGACCGCGAAGGAACCGACACGCGTAAAGGCATCGGTTTGACCGTTGTTCAGGACGAAATATCCCTCGCCCTCAATGGCCATATCCAGCGGCTGCCCCGTCGTAACCAGACCGCCCTGCGTCATAATCCTGTCCACACTGGCGACCTGCGTACCGCTTCCGACCTGGATCGGGTTGGTTCCGCCGGTATTATCGGTCGGCTCGGTCGCTTCTCGCAGCGTACTGCTGAGCATATCGGCAAAAACGGTCCTGCTGCCCTTGAATCCGTATGTATTGAGGTTGGCAAGGTTGTTGCCCGTTACGTCAAGCATCGTCTGGTGTGCCTTCAGACCCGAAACGCCCGCTAATAGTGCATTACCCATGATTTATCCTTTATCAAAAGAGTTTCTGAATTTTTCGCTTTATTCGCTGATGGACATAATGTCGTCCACTTTGACGTTGTATTCGCCCACGTTCAGCAGGGCGGCTCCGTCAACGATATTCACGCCGTCAACCTTGCCGATAACGGCGTTGATCGAATTGGCCGGAAAGAAGGAAACCGTCTTTCCGATTAGCGCCGTTGCTTCGTTGAGTTCGGCTGTGAGCATCGCCTGCTGGAACCTGCTGTCGATGTTCTCCAGAGACGACATCTGCTTGTCGATGCTCTCCAGGCGCTCCAGTTGCGAAATCTGCGCCAACTGGGAAGTCATGTCCGAGCTGCTCATCGGCTCCAGCGGATTCTGGTTTTGCAACTGTGCCATCAGCAGGTTCAGATAATCGACCTGAATGCTTTGGGCATCGCTGGTTATTCCTGATATAGCGCTCATGATATTCTCCTAAATCCAGACGTTAATCGCGTCATCTGCGAGCGTGGTTACTTCCCGCCCTGTCTCTTCAACACCGACCAAAACATGCTCATCTGAAAGTAATTCACTCGCGGTCGGCTGCGAATTGTCGCCCTGATTGTTCTGATTCCACAGACCGCTCTCGTCACGCAGTTGCGAGTAAAGCGATGAATCGCCCGACCCCTGTTCACTCAGCGACAAGTCCATCTGCCTCAACTGCACGCCCGCTTCGGCCAATCGGTTCAAAAGGGCGGGAGCCTCTCGCTGAAGTTGAGTGAGCGTCTGGGGGTTTTCCACTCGCAGCACGCCGCGAACTTCGTTGCCGGTAACGCTCAGTCTTACGCTGACTTTCCCCAATTCCGGAGGATTCAGATGGATTACGACCTGGTTACCCTGGCGGGCTGCACTTGCTCGCAACGCTTCGACGACCTGATTTGCTGCCGGTGACGGCAACGAAGTTTCCGAAGGAACGGTCGGCGTATCTACTGTATCAACGCGAACCGGCTCGGCCGTTGTGCCGAGATGCTGCATAACTTCCTGCGAGGTTTCGCTACCCTCTGCCTGCCTCTGACCGACAGCGACGACAGGGGCATCGGAACCTTGCAGTAAGGTGTCGATTTTAATCCCCGCATCCGTCCCATTGTCAGCCTCGGCTGATGTATTCGGCGTAAGCCCTGCCGTAGAAACCACTTCCCGCCCGGTAACGGAAGAAGCGGTCTGGGTATTTTTTTCACCTGCCACGGGGGCCGGTATGCGTGTTGCGTCGGAAACCTGCTTCATTCCCTCTGCCAACGCCGGCAGGACAGGCCCAGCCGGCGATGCCAATACCTGCTGATTTACCTCCGGAGCCTCAAGCCCCACCTGCGATTTCCCCACGATTTCCGCACCGGTATTAGGCGAAACCACATCAGCCAAAGCCTCGGTGATCTTGATGGGCGCGTGAGAAGGTAACGCTGTTGGCTCGGCATTGAGAGGCATCTCGCCAACGGTATTTCCGCCAACGGTTTCCCCGACAATTTCGGATGCAACCACTGCTTGACCTTCCGGGGCAGGTATATTTGTGGCTGAGGTGATCTGTGTCTTGCCGAGTATGGATGCCCGCTCTTGCGCTGAACCGGTGTCGGCCTTTACGACCTGGGCCTTACCTGCAAGCACAATATCAGGATTCCCGACATCCTTTTCAGTAAGGGCCTTTGCAATCGATTCGCCGCCAGCGACCTGCTGAACCTTTCCGGAGGCTTGGGCGGATTGAATAATCTCCGAAAAAACCTGACCCGATCCCATAGCCTCCACAACAATCTTCTCGCCCTTTTTGACCTTGGCGGCCTTGCCGTCAGGGGCTTTCGGACCGATGTGGGCTTTGGTCTTTTTAGTGGTGTCCGGAGCGTCTTTGGAATTCGCAGAATTCCCTGCCTGTGTGGACTTTACTTCGGGCTTTGCGGTTTTATCGGCTTTGCCTGAAGCGGAGTGTTTCGGCTTTGATGAAACCTCTCCCGAAGTCGCTGCTGCCGATGCCGGCATTATCAGATTATTCAGTGCTACGTTCATATCGATTTGTACAGAAAAATCCTTTCGTCGGCCAATCATTAGGCAACGTGCGTGCCAAAGATGTTAAGAGGTTCAAGAAATGGTTCTAATAGTCGTTACGGAAGGGAGTTACAAAATACAGATGCGATTTTTACCTCATTTTTTTATCTATGGGCAGAAGTGAGAAACCGGAAGATTCTTCCGTCAACCAGGAAGATTCTTCCGATTACACCGTTGGCGTGTGAATCCGCTTCAGTTCTTCAAGCGATGTTATCCCGTCGCGGACTTTTTTCAGACCCGCCTGGTAAAGTGTATCCATACCGGCTTGTTCGGCTGATGATATTATTTCCCCTGCATTATCGTTGTTTCGCAGTATCGCCGCGATAACCCGGTCAACATGGAGCAGCGAAAACAGCCCCGTTACACCGGCATATCCGGTTTGCGAACATTCGTCGCAACCGGCTCCACGATAGACGGGGAAATCCAGCGACAGATTGGCTGGGGGTTTGGCTTCCTGCCTGCACTTCGGGCAGATTTTGCGTACGGTTCGCAGATTGATTACCGTCAGCAAAGCCGACGCCAGCGTCCATGGCTGGGCGGATTCCAGAAGCATCTCCATCGCAACGGCGGAATTTCTGGCGAATATCCCCGCCAGCACCAGCCGGCCAGCAATGGCGGCTTCGACTGCACCGACGGCAGCGTCGCGGCTTGGAATGTCGTCGATAAGGATTACGTCGGCATCCTGATTGCGAAAGGACCGCAGGGTATCGGCAACGGTATCGCCTTTCTCGCGGTCGATGGGGCATCGGCTTATGCCTTCGAGCGGGAATTGGTTTCGCGTTTCCAACGCGACAATATCCCTGCCTGTGGTATCGACTTCTGCAAGCATTGCCCGCAGCGTCGTCGCCGGCCCGCTTCCGGGCAGTCCTGCCACCAGTATAAGTCCGCACGGTTCAGCCAGCATTGCCCGCAACGATGAGAGATCATTCTCGCCCAGACCAATGCCATC
>DAOVLV010000159.1 GCA_030631085.1 Planctomycetales bacterium
ACCACATCAACATCTCGAACGACATCTTCGAACCGGGTCGTCCGGTAGTCTATGAATTCATCGACGCCGATTTCGCGCAGAAAATCCTCGTTGCGGGCGGATGCCGTGCCAATCACTCGCGCCCCCTTCCACTTGGCCAACTGTACCGCGATATGACCGACGCCCCCGGCGGCAGCCTGGATTAGTACTGTTTGTCCGGCCGACAATTCACCCGCATCAAAAAGGGCCTGCCACGCGGTGAGGGCGACGGCCGGCATGGCCGCCGCCTGAATGTAATCGAGGGAGCGGGGTTTGTGCGCAACGCTCGCAGCGGGACCGGCGACATACTCCGCATAAGCGCCGGGCAACATGGCATATACCGCGTCACCCACTTCAAAATGCCGGACATTGCTGCCTGTCGCTTCGACAACCCCCGACATATCGAAACCCAAAGTCATCGAGAATGGTTCTTCCAGCACACCGCGTTTGCCGGAGCGTATCTGCCAATCGGCGGGATTGACCCCGGCTGCGTGAACACGGATCAACAGATCATCTTCCCCAGGCTCAGGACGCGGTGCATCTTCATATGTCAGCACCTCCGGCCCGCCGTACTTGTGAATCCGTATCGCCTTCATCGTGTTCGTATCTCCTTTCTATGCACGGCTTGCCTGCGCAGAAACCCCGAGCGCCGTGGCTGCCTTCTTTTCTTCAGATTATTTTTGCAAACGCAACCATCTCTTTCGCAAGGCGTCGCGGAGGCGATTGGTGAATCGCAAGCCCTTGCCGCCGGGATTCAGTAATCTGTTTGGGTATATTTGCCGAATGTGGTATAATAATAGCATGGCAACGCTTGTTGAATCTAACCCATATCTCCGCGATCCGCGGCTTCGCCGTCGCTGGCTGGAAGAGAACGCTCGTGAATCGAGCATCTTCGAGGGCGCGCGTGGCTTACCTCCCGTCGGTCATCGGCCTGCTTCCGTTTCGCGGAAACGCCGCTCGAAGGCTTCCAGAAAAACGCCGACAAGTGCGTCATAACTGCGGAGATAACCTTTCTTCACTGCCTCCAGATAGTGATCTCGTCTTGCTTTAGACCCGCGTCCCGTGAAACCATAGGTCGGAGCGGGAAGTCCTGCCTGTAGCGCCATCAAGTCCGCCAGCCAGCGGGTCAGCCGCCCGTTACCATCACGAAAGGGATGAATCAGCAGCAACTCTGCATGGACCTTGGCCATCCGCCGGGCGACCTCCGGCAACGACCCCGGTCGGCATGGAGTGTATTGGGCCAGCGATCCCTTCTCCAGCGCCATCACGTTTGCGTGGATACGGTAGGCAGGGGGCCAACGAAATTCGCCTTTGGTCAACTCCACAGTGCGGTACTTTCCTGCCCATTCATAAATCCCACCAAGCCAGTCCTTGTGCATCCGGCAAATTAACTTTGCCGTGAATCGTGTCTGTGGTGTGATCTGCCCCAGATATGCTGTCTGTGCCGCCAACAGTGCTTCGTACTCCACCCGATCCATACGGCTCTTGGACCGTATCCCCAACCGGTTGAGGAGGACGCGACCACGCGATCCGGGTTCCGTCTGTGCCTCCGATCCCTCCTGCGTCTTATATCGGCTTGGGTGTTTATCTTTCATTTTCGTACAGTCTAATCAGATTTCCGCAATCGCAGCCAGGTTTTTCGGAATGTGTTGTGGAGGCGGTTGGTGAATCGCAGACCTTTGTGGCCTGGGTTGGTGGAGTAATCGGTATCGGCGAGGTCGGCGTGGCTGATAGGCTTGGTTGGGACGACGCGCATTATGAAATCGAACACAGCGGCTTTGATTCGCTCGGTCAATTTCATCACGCTATCCTCTGAATTGGTTCGCCGACGTTGGCAAAGACTTCCTGACGGGTTCTTGACTGCCTGGATTTGACGGCGCGAATCTGGGCTGATTCGATTATGCGTGCATCGCGCCGGATTGACTCAAGCCGACCTGTGCCGCCGTCGGCGTATTCGCCCAGAGCCACCTCGTTATCCAGCATCCAGCGCGAGATGTCCTCATCATACTCGGCAGGGTACGCCAGGCCTACGACAAAAGGCAGAGGCGAATTTTCACCCACTTTCCCCAGCAGCAGTTGCGCCCGGCAGGGGAGTTTTCCGTCGGCCAGGCGGCGGATTTCGTCGTATTCCCGTCGGGCGGTTTCCGAATCCCGGCTATAGAAGAACAGGCCTGTTTCAAGTTGGAATCTTTGGCTGGGCACGCCCTTGAGTTCCATCGTCCCGTCGGGCTTGGCCCGGCAGATGCGATAGACTTTCACGTTGGCGTAGGTCTCCGATTCGAGCAGCATTGCCACTTCCCCGGCAGTGTAGCCGACGGCGCAGGTGTCGCCTGTCCTGAGCGAAGTCGAAGGGCCGAAGTCAACGACATACAGTCCGGTGTAATGATCGGGATGTTCTAACGTAGGTAATTTCATTTCAGCACTATTTTACCAAACCGGCGTTTTCCGACGCGGAGGATTTGTCCGTTTTGCGGGCTCACATCGGCTTCGGTGTCGGTTATTTTGTCGCCGTCGATACTGACGGCGTTTTGGCTGATAAGTCTTCGTGCCTCGCCGTTGCTTTTGGCGAACCCAGCCTGGACGACGAGGCCGATGATTCCGATTGTCCCTGTCGGGATGGTAATCTCCGGCATTTCGGTCGGTGTCTGTTTTGATGAGAAAACGCGGTCGAACTCGTCGGCAGCGGCTTCGGCGGCTGGTTGGTCGTAGTACCGCTCGACTATCGTCTTGGCCAAAGCGGCTTTAGCGTCGCGGGGGTGGGTTTTTTCGCTATCGACCAGTTTGGTGATTCGTTCAGCTGGGAGGCCGGTCAGCAGCGTGAAATAATTCTCCATCAGCGTATCGGGAATGGACATGACCTTGCCGAACATGTCGTTTGGCGGGTCGGTTACGCCGACGTAATTGCCCTTGGACTTGCTCATTTTCTCGACGCCGTCGAGGCCCACCAGCAGCGGCATGACCAGTACGATTTGCGGCTGTTGGTCGTAGGCTCGCTGAATGTCGCGTCCGACGAGGCAGTTGAATGTCTGGTCGGTTCCGCCCAGTTCGACGTCGGCTTCGACGACCACCGAATCGTATCCCTGGACGACGGGGTAGAGGAATTCGTGCAGGAAGACGTCCTGGTCTGCGGCGAGGCGATTTTTGAAACTTTCACGCTGAAGCATTTGCGCGACGGTCTTCTTGGCCATCAGGTGAATGACGTCCACCATGGTCAATTTTGCCAACCATTCGCTGTTGTATCTGATTTCCAGTTTCCCGCTGGCGGTATCGAGGATTTTACCTGCCTGCTGGAAATAGGTTTTCGCGTTGTCCTGGATTTGTTCCGGCGAGAGTGTCGGTCGGGCGGTGTTTTGTCCTGACGGGTCGCCGATACGCGCGGTGTAATCGCCGATGATAAGAACGGCCTTATGTCCAAGGTCCTGAAACTGCCTCATTTTGCCCAGTACGACCGAGTGCCCCAGGTGGATGTCCGGAGCCGTCGGGTCCATACCAAGTTTGATGCGAAGCGGTTTGGTGGCTTCTTCCAGACGCTTGCGGAGTGCGTCGGTTGTATAGACGGCCTCGGTTCCCCGCAGCAGCAATTCCATCCGTCCGTCAATATCTGTTTGTTTTTCCTGACTCATGGCCAATAAGTCTAGCGTATCGGGAAGGTATTTTCAAACCCTTGCCTCCTTCTGGGTGCTGACGTTATTATGTTGCTCATGCAAACCATCGCAAAAATGAGATTTTCATGCTTGCTGCTTCTGGCGTCGGCCTTTTCGGTTATGGTCGGTTGCGAGCAGTTACCGTCGCATCCGCCTCAGACCGTGGCGGAGTTTTCGCAGCATCAGCGGGCGGGCGATCAGGATTTTATGCCGAACACGATTGCCCTTCACAACGCTCACCGCGTATTGGACGACAGCCTGACCGCAGATAGTCGCCTTGAATCGCTGCGAGTGCTGGAGCGAGTGGACGTAGCCGGCGAGGATACATATCCGACACTGGCGATTGTTCTTACCCAGCGCCAGACGCCGCCGGAGGTCCGCCGGGGAGTGTTGGCATTCCTGGCAGAGAGGGACTGTCCGGGTCTGGCAAAGTATGTAGCCGATGCTCTTCCCACTGCCGAAGATGATCCCCGGATACGGTCGGCGCTGCTGGACTGGCTCAGCAAGCATCCTGCGCGTGTCTCGCTGGTTTCCGTGGTGAAATTATGGGCGGGTGAAAAACCGATCAGCGATGCAAGCGAGATGCGTTACCGTCAACTTATCGAGCGGATTTCCGGGAAATCCTGGTCTGATGCGCTGCTGGACGGCTTGAACACGCCGAAATTCTTCGCTCGCGGTTCAGCCATTGAGATACTCTCGTCTCGCCTGGAATCCGAGCCTCTGCGCCGAAAGATTTCCGCGCTCACGCCCCGCACGCAGGCAGCCGCCGTATTGAAATATTTTGCGACGAATTTCGGATATGTGCCGGACAACGGGCGGGAATTGCTCGCAGAGGTCGTCCTTCATCGCAAGGGAACGTCCAATCTGGCATCGGCAAAACACATGGTGAATCAGTGGCAGAAGATGTATGACTATAGGTTCAATATCCGCGATTTTCATCTTGTGAGCCGACTGGCTACAGACCCGAAGCGGAAGACGCTTTCGCGGGCGAAACTTATTTTTCAAATCTCTCAAGGCATCATCAAACGGCGAGCGGCCAGAACCAAACTCCTTTTCAGAAGAGGAAGGCTTGTCGATTTCGCCTCGCAGGCAGAAAGCCTCTCAATAGCCGACTTGTGGAACCTGGTGCTTGTCAGTGAGATGCTCGACAGGCGACGTATCAGGCGGGCGTTGAGGGTAACGGCCAGGCGGGATATGGCTGAGAGAAACAGTCAGTCTGGCGGGCTGATAAGGTACGAGCATGGCCGGGCCGAAGCGATACTGTATCCCCCCGCCAGGAAGCGCCGCGACGACGAGTACATTCCGACCCGGCGGATGCTCGGGAAAGCGTTGGATAGCCTGTGTTATTTTGTGGGACACTTCAGCGCGGTTCTCGAAAACACCTCCCGTATCGGTCCGGGCGAGAAGGAACTGGCATTCGCCGCGAAATACAATATCTGCGGCGTGGTATTTACCACTGTAGCCGGTGGCCGATTGAACGTGACATATTTTACACCAAAAGGGATCGTGGTCGATCTGGGAGAATTCAGGGAATAGTTACCGGATTACCGAATATCGGAACGGTTCCTCGGTAATCCGGTTGTTTTTTGTTTTTCACGGTAATCCGGTATTCCGGTAATCCGGCATTCCGGTCTTTACTCCGCCAAATGTTGTAATATCTCTTCGATGGCTTCCAGTTCGGACTGCATTTCCTTGAGGTGTCCCTGGAGTTCCAGTAGCGGCTGGTTGTCCATGTCGGGCGTCAATTCGTCCATCGCCTTTTCGATATACCGCCCAAGCCGGTCG
>DAOVLV010000117.1 GCA_030631085.1 Planctomycetales bacterium
GCGGTATGCGTATTTCATTACCTGCACCGACGTGGTCAAGGACGCCGACGGCGAAATCGTCGAACTGCATTGCACTTACGACCCAGCCACCCGCGGCGGGGACTCGCCCGACGGACGAAAAGTCAAAGCCACACTGCACTGGGTCTCGGCAGAGCATTCCGTCCCCGCAGAGGTGCGGCTATATGATTACCTGTTAACCGAAGAATCCCCCGCCGACGCCGACGACTGGAAATCCAGCCTGAACCCCGACTCGCTTGAGGTGCTGACCGACTGCCGCGTCGAACCGTCACTGGCCGATGCCGGCAAAAACGTGGCCGCCCCCAAGGGACAGGCAAACACCGGGGCCACGGCACCCCGTCGATACCAGTTCGAAAGACTAGGCTACTTCTGCACCGATCCCGATTCGACCGAAGGTAAATTGGTATTCAACCGAACCGTCTCCCTCCGCGACACCTGGGCGAAGATACAGAAGCAACAGAAGAAATAGTCCATGCACGCCACGCCGTAGTCCCTTGGGGACGAAGGCGGGAATTACACGGATTGCACAAGTTTTAAAATCAGGTATATGGCAAAGTTATAAGTTCTCCAACTGTGAGTGTCTCTTATGCCAAAGTGCATTTTCTGTCGATCTACGGCAAATGGTTTCACGACCCGCGAACACATTCTACCGGAGTCTCTCGGGGGTGGGGATTGGGCAATCCTGCCGGGTAATCTTGTTTGCGATGAATGCCAAAACCGTTTCGGTTCGGAAATAGAGCAGCAAGCCCTTGGTGACTATCCCTTTTCTTTTTTTAGGACGTTTCTTGGTATCCCAACCAAGAAAGGGAAGCCCCCATGGTTCCCGTCGTGGGAAGGAGTCGTCCGTGCGTCGCTTCGACCTAGTATAATCGGTTACGATCCCAGTCCCCCATTCGAAGAGACGACACTAACTGGAAAGAAGACGCAAATGCGTTTGCTTGCGCATCCGATAAAAGCAAACATGATCTGTCGATTCTTGCTGAAAATGGGAATAGAAGTCGTTGCAGCTGATGACCCAGAGGCTGTGTTTGATCAGAAATATGATGCGTCAAGACATTATGCACTCACGGGGCAAAAGGAGAGCTCATGGTGGTATCTTCAGTGTGAAGACATGGCTATGGCCTCGCACTACATAACACAAGGTGTGTCATTTGACGAATGGGCGAATAACGTGAAGCTAGATGTTATCGTCATCGAAGATAACGCCGAAATATTTCACTTGAGGCTGCTATATATGGATATTTTCGTCCCGCTTGAACCACGAATTAGACCCCAGTTGGAAGAACTCAAAGAACCGGAATATCGGCTCTTTGTGGTCTGATCGGCGGGCGGCCTCCAGCGTTTCGCCCTACGATCTCTCAATTCATGCTTGTGCGCCGGTTACATCACTCTGGCCATGCGTTGCGGATTCGTGCTGCCCCACGTCAAGCTTTGGTGGATTCGTAATTTGGGCAACCGTAATTTGGGCAACAGCGTCATCTTCGTGCAGAACAAGATGGAGCGGACCACAATTGGTCATCTCAAGCGTAACGTTTCCAGACCAACCCGCATGAATGGTGGGCGCTGTCAGATGGACGACGAGGCCGGTTCTTGCCCTAGTGCTTTTACCGTCGATGAAGCATATAAACCTGGGGTTATCCTCCGGCGTGCCGACAATCTCCTTTGTTTGCCACAAAATAAAACCGCCTGGACGCACTACAACACAATCGTCCCGCCTCACGACCATATCAGTATCTTGCGAGTCTTTTTCATGGGGTGGCGGCACTAAGTATTTCCGTGACATTTTTCCGTAGTTCATCCGCGCAATGTTCATCTGCAACTCGTGGAGCCCTCTTTCGATATTATCGCCGGCGAGTTTCCTGATGTCCCAAATCCGAGCCTGATCCACAGAATCCAGATGAAGATCGATTGAGGTAGGACCAATAGTTGCAGGGGGAGGCTTAACGATCAACCTGCCTGATTCGATTGCCGCTTGAAGGTCGCCGTCAGACAGGTACATGGCCAGTGCCCCCCGTATTCATTTGTTGGGTAGATTGATTATTGTTAACGGGACATCGATCGCTTCACCATCCGGCATCCTGACCCGCGCACTTTTACCGCCATTCTTTATCACCCGCACCTCAAGGCTACCATGGATTGGGTTGGCGGATAAGTTATCAACTGGTCTCGCGTAGTGTTTAGGGGCGATCCCTTCGTAGGGCTTGCCGTCCAGGGTCTTGACGGCAAAGACAACCTCTCCCGAAAAAGCACTCCGATACAGTTCGCAACTCATATTTCCGTGCAAGGCTACCATCTTACGTTCCTTTCTCCTGCGACAAGTGTTTTCCTTAACACAACTTCGACATGTTACTTATACCACTGTGTGAGCGACAAGTAAAATTTGATTAACTTGGCGCCGTGGTCGGGTGCCGTGGCCGCGGCGTTTGCGGCTACGTTTGTGCGTTCATACTTGTATCCGCTCTGAATGAGTATTATCTTTCTTCCATGCCGGACGCCGTAACAGCGATAACTTATGGAAGGAGTGAGCAGCGATGAACGGTCTTGCGTTTTGTGAGCGGAACAGGCATTACTTCGAGTATCGCGGCAAGCCCATCTGGTTGAGCGGGCACTCGCGGCTGTGGCCGATGACGGGATGGATACCGCCGGTCACTGAGCCTGTTGGCAAACCGCATGAAGGCGCCGGCGGGCACTTCGCCGTCGGCCGGACCTACCACGACGAGGTCGCCCGGGTCGCTGAAAGCGGCGGACATCTGTTCCGCATGACACCCTTCTGGCCTGACGCATGGCAGGGAGGAATCCCCATGCCGTTCAAGCAACTCAAACCGGGCCGGTTCGACCTGACGCAATGGGACGAAGCCTACTTCGAAGCCTTCCGGGAGTTCTTCGCGCTGACAGCCGAGCGCGACATCATCATTCAACTGGAAATATGGGACAGGCCCGGACTGAGCCAGTGGCATCCGTCGCGCTGGCCTGCGCATCCGATGAACCCGGACCACAACGTCAACTACGGTACGGACGTCCTTCCCGGCAGCGACGGCGACGGAAACATCGTTTTCGGCGAACGCCTCTTCTACACCACCGCACGCGGCGAAAGGCCCGAATTGTTCGCTCTTCAGCAAGCGTACGTGCAGAAACTGCTCGACGAAACCAAAGCATTCCCCAACGTGATTTACTGCATCGAAAACGAAGGCTGCGGCGGGATCGAATGGGAAGCATACTGGGCGAAGATCATCCGCGAAACGATAAGCGACGCCATTATCACCGCCATGCCGCTCGACGCCAACGAGCATACCTGGCGGTCTTACTTCGACGCGCCGCACTTCAACTGTCTTGACGGCGGCGGTACGGGCCTGCGATACGCAATGCTCGATACGGTCGGCAATGACGCGGGTTTCAATGAGTCTCAATCCCGCCTCCGCTACGACCGCATCGCCCTTCTGCGAGAGACAATGGCGAAGTATTACCTGCTGATGGAGGCCTACCCTGAAAAAACACGCCCCGTGTACGTCTCGAACAATTTCGGGAAGGTGTTGGACAGCATCTGGGCCATGTTCTGCTCCGGGGCCGCCGGTCTGCGATACCACCGCTGCACGTGGGACGAGACGGAGGAGGCTTACCGTTGGGTGCGGGCCTTCAATACTTTTCTTGACGAGACGTCCGTGCCATTCGTGGACATGGCGCCTGCCAACCATAGGCTCAGCGGCCACGGCGTGTGCCTGGCAAACGAAAAAGTCGCAGTCGTCTATCTTCCAACGGACCGGCCTGTTATATTGACAATTCCAAACTCGGCGGGAAAAGTGCGTATCCGCCTGTTTGACTGCGATCAGGGAAAATGGATCAGCGACGAGGCAGTCAGCCCGGAACAAACACCCGGCGCCGGTAAAGGCTTTTCGGTTATACTACAAGCAACAAGCGATACCGGCACGGCTGCCTACGTGGAAACAGTTAAATGAAATGAGGTGCGAAATGTCCGGAAAGATATTTATTGGGGTAACAATTATATGCATGAACGTTCAACTCATTGCAGCCGATAGTCCCGTCAAACCACCGACGGCGGAAACGGTGCTGAAGACGCTCAACAAGGCCCACCCACGCCTGATACTGACCGACAAACGTCTGGCCGAGTTGAAAGCGTTGATGAAGCGCGACGACCTGCTGAAGAAATGTTACAAAGACGTGCTGAAGCAGGCCGACGAGTATTGCACCAAGCCGCCGCTGAAGTACAAGAAGATCGGACCGCGCCTGCTTTCTGTCAGCCGGGCGTGCGTCAGCCGCATCTACACCCTGGGCCTTGCATGGCGTCTGACCGGTAAGGAGAAATACGCCGCCAAGGCCAAGGAAAATCTTCTGGCAGTATGTGCGTTCAAGGACTGGAATCCCCCGCACTTTCTCGACACCGCCGAGATGTCCCACGCGGTCGGTGTCGGGTACGACTGGCTTTTCGATTATCTTGACGCCGAGTCGCGTGAGAAGATCCGGGCCGGGCTTATCAACAACGGTCTGAAGCCGGGACTGGTGCTGTACAAAGGCGGCGGAACGTGGGAGGTAAAGTCGTTCTACAACTGGAACCAGGTCTGCAACGGCGGGCTGATAATAGGCGCCCTGGCCATCGCCGAGACCAACCCGGAATACGCTAGGCGGATCGTACCCTCGGCCGTGAAACTCCTGCCCCGCGCCTTGGCGACCTACGCGCCTGACGGCGCTTGGCCTGAAGGACCGTCTTACTGGGGATACGCCACAAGGTACACAGTCTATTGCTTGGCGGCGCTGAATACGGCATTGGACGACGACTTCGGACTTTCGCAAATAAAAGGGCTGTCCGAGACCGGCCTGTTCCCGATCTATACTGCAGGTCCGACAGGCCTGTCCTTCAATTTCGCCGACGCCCGTGAAAACCTGCGACTGAGCAGCACTCCGTGCCTGTTCTGGCTGGCGCGAAGATTCGACAAACCCATGTTCGCCGAGGTCCAGCGCGAAATGCTGTCGAAATACAGCGCAAGACCGCGGGATTTTATCTGGTACATGCCAGCGGGCAAGAAGTCGCCCGCACCGACGCTCGACAAGTATTTCCGCGGACCCGTCGAAGTAGCAGTCTTCCGCAGCGCCTGGAACGATCCTAACGCACTGTTCGTAGCCGTCAAGGCAGGATACAGCAAGGTCAACCACTCTCACCTCGACATAGGAAACTTCGAGATAGACGCACTCGGCGTCCGCTGGGCGCGCGACCTGGGAATGGAAAACTACAACATGCCGGGATACTCGAACAGCCCCATCTACCGCATCAGGTCGATTAGTCACAACGTCCCGGTCCTTGCGGGCAAAGACCAGCGAAGTGACGGAAAGGCAAGGATCACTACGTTCAAAACAGGTCATTCGGACGGTCTAGCTGTGCTGGATCTTTCGTCGGCCTACAAAGACCACGCCCGGAATGTGACACGCGGAGTTGCCACCGTCGGCGGACGCCGGGCAGTTCTCGTTCAGGACGAGTTTAAGATAGACAAGCCCTGCGAAGTGGCATGGGGCATGACGACGGATGCGAAAATTACCGTCGAGAAAAACGTGGCGGTTCTGACCATTGGCGACAAGAAGATGACAGCCCGCATACTTTCGCCTGCCGGAGCGGTCTTCACGGTCGAATCGGCAGAGCAGAAACCGCCGCAAAAGACCAACAAGGGTGTCAAACGTCTGATGATCCGCCTGAAGGACCAAAAAGGCGATGTGCGGATTACGGTATTCTTCGCGCCGCACTGGCCGGACGGTAAATCGGTCAAGCCGCCGGCGGTAAAACCTTTAAAGCAATGGTAACGACGGTTCAATCAAGGCATCACGGTTTCGTTTTAATTCTGTCGGCTGTCGGTTGCCGAGACCCTGCCGTTTTAGAAGGCATTGAGCGATTGATCGCCAGTGGCGTATCCACCTGTTCGACTGCGATCAGGGTGAATGGTTGAGCGACGAGGCAGTCAGCCCGGAACAAATGCCGGGCGCCGGTAAAAACTTTGTAGTAACGCTCCAGGCAAAAAGCGATACTGGCACAGCCGCATATGTGGAAACGTCCGGTAAAGGAGATAGACTATGATCGTAAAGATATTTATTGGAGTAACAATTATGTGCATGAACGTTCAACTCGTCGCTGCCGACAATCCAGTCAAACCGCCGACGGCCCAAACCGCGCTGAAAACTCTCAAAAAGGCCCACCCGCGTCTGATACTGACAGACAAACGTCTGGCCGAGTTGAAAGAGTTGATGAAGCGCGATCCGCTGCTGAAGAAATGTTACAAAGACGTGCTGAAACAGGCCGACGAGTATTGCAACGCCAAGCCGCTGGTGCATCGCATACCC
>DAOVLV010000025.1 GCA_030631085.1 Planctomycetales bacterium
AAGACCAGCGAGATAAAACACGATGGCAAGGGTGTCCTAGCCGGTCTGCCCAACCCGTTCACAGCCACGCGATACCACAGCCTGATCGTGGACCCCGCCGGCCTGGACGCTGATTTTGAACAGACATCCTGGACGACCGACCAGAACGAACTGATGGGCATCCGCTCAAAAACTCACCCCACCGAAGGCGTCCAATTCCACCCCGAAAGTTTCCTCACCGACACCGGCCACGAACTGTTGAAGAATTTTCTCAAACTCTGATTAGACTCGGAGTGCGCCGCGAAGGTAAAAACGCCCGTAATCGGGCACGGAAATTGAAAGGAGAGGCAGGATGATGAAAACGCGACTGGTGGTACTGGCGTCAATTCTGATAGTGGCCGTTGCCTGTGGTCAAACGGCCGCGGCTGCGGCTGCGGCTGCGGGAAAAACATACTATGTCTCTACATCCGGGGACGATTCGGCTGACGGTCTGGCCGAGAAAACCGCCTGGCGGACGATAGCACACGCGGCCAAGGTTGCCAAGGCCGGTGATACGGTCAAGATCAAGGCGGGCAAATACGACGGTGAGCACGTCGTCATAGACAACTCCGGAACCAAAGACAGGCCCATCGTCTTCGAGGGATACGACGGCACGCCGCTGCTCGACGGTAAGGATCGGACTGGAAAAGGAATCCTTATCGGTTCAACCAAAGGTTCTAAAGAATATATTATCCTGAGAAACCTCAAACTGACCAGGTATAGGTGGGGTGTTCTTCTGTATGCAAAGTATGCGACATTGGATAATATTACGGTAACTAACCTGGGAGGGCGCGGATATGACGGATGGGGAATTTACCTGCAAAGTTCTCATCATTGTATTTTACGAAACTGTAGTGTAACCGATGCTCGAGCGGTGAACTTCCAGATTTGGCATTCAAATCATAATCTCATTGAAAATTGTACTTCATACGGAATAGAGACAGATAACGCCGTCGATTACTACATAGCCGTGGGGCATTCGCATGACAACGTCATACGGAATTGTCTTACCCAGAATAAACACCCTCTGGTCAAGGTCCATGCCGGGCATGGTATCATCCTGAAATACAAGAATTACAACAATAAAGTAATCAACTGTGTCGCGCGCGGACATGGAGAGGCCATAGGGGCCGCCCTTTTCAGTCACGACAACGAATTCCGAGACTGCACCGTCTATGACGACGGTCAGCACAAGGTTCCCGGATGGGGCGGCGGCCTGTTTGCCAGAAACGGCTCCTATCGCAACAAGTTTATCAATTGTAGAACGATCGGGGTAAAGACCGGAATACTTCTTCAAGATAATACTGAAGAGTTGTACAAGGAAAAAAACCCCATACCGATACAGCGAGACAACGTGTTTGAGAACTGTATCATAGACGCCAGGGACATTGGAATATTCATCAGAAACACCCAGCACAAGGGGTCCCAATCCATTAACAACAGGATCAGGAACTGTATCATCACAGGCCCTAAAATATTGATTTATGTCGCCGGCGCCGAGAGCGGCAATACAATCACCAACAGCATCATCACGGGCATTCCAGGCAAGGGGTCTTCCAGCAAGTTTAGTTTCAGTTACTGCAACTTCTGGGATAACGGCTTCAAAACTCCACCCGGTGCGGGAAATATGAGCAAGAACCCCCTGTTTGTTAATGCCGGGAAAGGGGATTTTCGTCTCAAACCAGACAGCCTGTGCAGGGGCGCCGGTGAACATGGCATAGACATGGGCGTTCTGGAACCATGGAGCAGACCGATTTGGGTTGTTCATGCCGGAGGTGACTGGGATGGGCCGGAGAATACTGTCGCCGCCCTGAAGAAATCCGTCGCCCTTGGTGCAAGGTATGCCGAGATAGACCTGCGGATTACGAAAGACGGTCAAGTTGTCGTGATTCATGATGATACTCTTGATCGCACGACCAATGGCAAAGGACGTGTGAAGGAACTGACCTATGCGCAAATAAAGCGGTATGACGCCGGCTCCCGGTTCCGACCGGAGTTCAAAGGCGAGCGAGTTCCCCTGTTGTCGGAGGTGCTGGATTTCGCCCGGATTCACGACATGAGATTGCTGCTGGATGTTAAGGAGCCAGAGGTCTGCCCGTTACTCTTCGGCCTGCTCAAAAAGCACGGCATGGTAGATAATGCGCGCGTCTATATGATAGCGACGGATGCCGCGGTTCGCAAGGCCCTTGATCCGAGGATAAAACAATACTCCGGTAGTCTGGTTCAACCGTGGGGTTATCGGAAAGGCCCTAAAATAGTGCTGGATGCGCTGAAGAACAGGAAAAAGGGCGGCGCACTTATGAGGTCTTACACCTGTGTACTCGAAGCGCAGAAAATGGAAACTGATTCAGAGATTACAGAATAAGAAAAACCAAAAAAATTATATGGACGTTGGCGGTCGGCGGCGGTTGCGAGGTGAACCAGCCCGAGGGCGTCCAGTTCCACCCCGAAAGTTTCCTCACCGACACCGGCCACGCCCTGCTGAAAAACTTTCTCAAACTCTGATTAGACTTGGAACACGCCGCAAAGGTAAAAGACGCTTGTGATTGGGTACGTAAAACATAATATGATTAAATGCAGAAATGAAAAGGAGATGCAAGATGATGAAAACACGACTGGCCGTGCTGGCGATAATTCTGGTTGTAGCCGCCGGGTGTGGCATAAATGCCGAGACCGTGCCAAAGACGTATTACGTCTCCACATCCGGGGACGATTCGGCTGACGGCCTGGCCGAGAAAACCGCCTGGCGGACAATAACCCATGCGGCCACCCAAGCGCAGGCCGGCGATACGGTCAAGATCAAGGCGGGTAAATATGCTGATGAGCATGTCGTGGTTAAAGCCGGCGGCAAGAAAGGTCGGCCGGTTGTGTTTCAGGCCTTAGATGGCAGACCTTTGCTTGATGGGACGGATCAAACCGGCGCGGCGTTCATGCTGGACTCCAGCAGCCACGTTGTGCTCCGGGGCCTTGACGTAGAAAACTATGCAAAGGGGATTCACGCTCAGGGATGCACACATGTTACCGTCGAGGACCTCACCTTCCGGCACATGGGGACTGAAAAAGAGACACCCACCGTCAAAGATGTGTCGCTGCGGGAGTGGATATCGCTGCAGGAATGGATACCCGGCTCTTCTGAAAAAGAGACGCCCACCGGCCAAGGTGTGTTGCTGGCCAACTGTCGGGACTCTGCGGTACGCAATTGCCGCTTTCACAACTGCAATATCCACGGCATCTACTTGAACCACGGAAAGAACGTTGTGATAGAGGACTGCTATCTGGAGGTCGCCACCGGCACGCCCTTGAGCACGGAATATGGCATATATACAGAATTCAGCGATAACAACATTATCCGCAATTGCACAATACGAAACATCCATCCTCTAAAGCCCAGAGCCAAGGGGCTCCATGGGCAGGCGATTGTTCTGCAGCTCAAGTCTCACCACAATAAGGTGCTGGACTGCAAATCGTACGGTACGCGTTTCCACTTTGTCGTCGATGAAAACGGCTATAAAAATGAGTTCACGCGGTGTGATGCCTACGATATAGGTGTGCGCCGCAAAACTACTGTCTATTCTAACGCGCTGGTCTGCCGCAATGGGGCTTATGACAACACGTTCACACAATGCAGGTCTGTTGGGGTGAAGATTGGGATATCCATGTACGGGTACGGCCGGAAGGGACCACCGAGCGCCCTGCAGCGGCGCAATATCTACCGTAACTGCATTATCACCGACGGCCTGTACCCCATCTACCTGGAGCCTGCCGAACATAACGTTATACGCAATTGCGTGATTGCGGACTGCGCCTACAGCATCCTGCTGCGGCACAAGCAAACCGGCGCAACGAATATCATTACTAATACAATATTTGTGAATATCCCCAAATTCGTATATGGCAATCCGCCTCAAGCATCCTTCACCTATTGTAATTACTGGAATAATGGCTTCGACGCTCCGTCGGGAACAGGAAATACAAGTGTTGACCCGTTGTTTGTTGATCCGGCAAACGGTAATTATCACCTGAAGAGCAGGGCGGGCCGATGGGACCCGAAGAAGAAGGTATTTGTCAAGGACACTGTAACCTCTCCCTGTATCGACGCCGGCGATCCGAAGTCGAAATGGAAGAATGAATCGGCGCCGAACGGCGGACGCGTCAACATCGGCGCATACGGGAACACGCCGGAGGCGTCAAAATCGTCCGAGCCAGGCGGATAATGCACGGAAAAACCACCGAAGGCGTGCAGTTTCACCCCGAAAATTTCCTCACCGACACCGGCCACGCCCTGCTGAAAAACTTCCTGAAACTGTGAAGTTTTCCGCGCGGTACAGATTCCTCCACAAAATAGTAATTTCCTGTCGCATTTCGGCCGAGGGAATGCTCTTTATTGTAGAAGCGCTTCTTGGCAGGAGTACCGGGAAACTTGCAATCAGACGCACAGTTAGTCAATGCCGCCCTGAACGGGCATCGCCAGGCCTACGCAACATTGGTTAAGCGATACGAGCGGGCTGTGAGAGCGACCGCCGCGGCAGTCCTGCGGGACTACCACGCCGCACAGGACGCCGCACAAGAGGCGTTCGTAACAGCCTTTGAGAAGTTACCGTCCCTGCGGAAAGGGTCGGTCTTCGGCCCGTGGGTACTCAAGATCGCACGGCGACAGGCAATTCGCATGGCCCGGCAAAGGCGAACGTTCCAGCCCTTGGATTTGCAGGCCGACCCGCCCGCCGCCCGCGGCGATGGCGGGACGGGCGAAGTCTCCGGGCGCCTGCTGTCGGCTGTGATGCGCCTGCCGAAGCATGAGAGAGTGGTGGTAATGCTTAAGTACTTCGACGGCCATGAGGTCAAAGTTATTGCCGAGATGACCACCCGTCCTGTGGGCACGGTTACCAAAAGGCTCTCGCGGGCACGTCGGCGTTTACGGAAATGGTTGGAGGAGTCGCAGCCATGATGTCGGATAAAGAACTTCAAGAGAAATTGAGTCAACTGGGCCGGACGGTCGCGCCGGGCGAGTCAATCGCCAATAAGGTTATGCACCGAATCGGCTCCATGCCGCCCCACGCCTCCCGCCCGGCTGGGGCAAGGAGAATTTTCATGTTAGTAAAGAGCAGACCAGCCATTGCGGCAGCGGCTGTGATTGTTATCGCGTTGATGATTCCGTTCCTGCATTTCCCCGGAAGCGACATACAGGATACTTCGATTGCCTGGGGCGATGTTGTCAAGGCCATGAACCAGGTAGATCAGGTTCACATTACCGCATTCATTCAGGATGACTACAAAGATTTGAAGATCGACCTTTACTATCGCCGGCCCCACACCTGGCGGGCCCAGGGCATGGGCGTCATACAGTTCGCCGGGAAGGACAAGAACCGGTTATTCGACATCAAAGAGAAGAAGTTCGTCGAAGCCTCCAAGGCCCGCATTCATCCCATGCCCCCCGAGACCGTGCGGACGGCAGTGGAGAAAAAAGATATCCTCGACGGCCTTTTGCGGTTTTTGTTCAGGGATAAACTCCCGGCGGGCAAGCCGGTCAAGACCTCCAGCGAAGTACTGGGGGCAGGCGTAGAGGTCTTCGACTACACCAACGACCCAAAGAAATTCTGGGTGCGTATCTGGGTGTTGAGAGAATCCCGGCTGCCCCTGCGTATGAAAGCCTACTCGCCTAGAAAGAACGAGTCAGTACTGGTTCTGTTCGACTATTCCGACCCCCAGCCGGCGGCATTTTTCGATCCAGATAAATTCCTCCAACAGGTTAAGAAGGATCGACCTGAAAAACCGCGAGAGTTCTACGCCACAGGCAGGAGACTCGCTGAGGGCCGTAAGCCCCGCAGCCCCAGGGAAATCCACAAGGTGCAGGGCGGCTACAAGTCGCCAAAACTCGTCGAGATCGTCTCCAACAAGGCCGGTGATTTGCTGATAGTCACCACCGACCCGCGAAACAAATCCCCCCGCGGCGGCAGCATTCCAGGGACCTACTGCGAGGAATTGTGGGACAACTGGGGCAATCTGTACAAGCGATTCTACAGGCATTGGGGTCCCGAAAGCCGATACCGACGCCTCTCCGAATGCAAGTGTTACGCGTATTACACGCCGATTGGCCCGGTCCGCCGGGGCGAAGGCAAGCACACCATCACGCTTCGGTACGCGGTGTGGAATTACGGCCTTCACACGGGCGACGGGTATTTGATCGTCAGTAAAGATGTCGTTGATGTCCCCGATCCCACTGCCGGGGAGTCGCTCCCGAAATGGCGGAAAGGTTCCGAATTCGCCTCACGCAAGCGGGGCGCATTGGAGAACTACCTTAGCGGGAACGGAGATACCCTGCTGAAGCAGTTGGAATATGTGGAGAGCCAGCTTCCCGCCCGGCTCGAATCGGGCAAACTGATACAATGGAAGATGCGCCTGCTGGAAAAACTCGGCGAAAAAGAACAGGCCTACGAGTTCTTCGAGAAAACAGTCAAAGACAAGGCTATCGCCGAACCATTTCGCCATGGCCATCACGATACGATGCTGTTCGATTACATGCAGCACCTGTGGCGGGCAGGACGGCAGAAAGAGGTCCTGGCGATTATCGAGAAAATCCGAACCGCTAAGGCTGCCATGCTGGCCGGTGTCGCCGGTGCGAAACGTCATGAAATCAGGCGCGTCAAAAGCCTGATTAAGCAATCCCCACTGCCGATGTGGCTCGAAGCGCCCCAGGCCCTCAAAGACTTCAAAGACCTTGAGGCGGGCAAGCCCACACCAAAGGTCGAACAGATCGCCCGCAGCGAAGACGGATGGGTGTACATGATCATCCGTGTACCGGACGTGAAGCGCAAACCGCAGTATGGTCATGTTCGGCCTGTTTGGGATTACCCGCGGATAGAGCATGACGTCGCCTGGAAAAAGATGGTCTTCCAAAGGAGGAGGAAGAATCTGATTTTCTTGAAGAGCAAAGGCCATGGCGAAATGCTTCGGCTTGTCTTTGATCTGGTCGTGGTCGTCAAGGACTACAAAGAACTGAGCCTGCCGTGGAAGCTCGACGTGAAGGTCCCGCCGGCAACGCCCAGGATCGCCGAGGAACTGAAGGGACAATTTCCAAAGGGGTGGTTCTCGACGAGGTCGGGCGGCTCAACAACCAAACCCGCCTCGCCCTACGAGAAGGCCAAGCAGACGGCCGACAGACTCTACCGTGAGGGCAAATACGCCCAAGCCATACAATGGTACAAAAAGGCCCTTGCCCTACCGATCTTGAAGATACACGAGAATGAGAAACTCGACAAACTCATGAGACAAGAGCGCCGATTTGATGTCCGTTTGTCGGAGGTTCACTGCCTGATCGGTCTGGAGCGTTTGGACAATGCCTGGGACTATCTGGATAACGTCAAAAAGGACATGAATGGCAAAAAGGTTTTTTCGTCACTGGAGCAGGGATACCTGTTGGCCAGGGTGATTGGAGTCCAAACCGACGTCGCCACGAGGATGATCAAGGAGGGTCGGTTAGACCAGGCCGAGGCACTTCTGAAGAGAATTGACCGTGATCGACCGGATTTCCGCCGGATTGACAATCTGTCCCTTCGTAAGGTCAGGCCTCGCTCCATATCCGTAAGTCAAGAAAGGTACCACGTTGTAAAGACGTGGAACGGGGTCGATCGCGCCTGGTGGAAACTCCGCAAGGCCCGCAAACAAACGGCGGACGCGGATTAATTTATTCGCTCTGGTCGAACATCTTCTGTGCGGCGTTATCGATGTCGGCAGCGTCGGGCCGGGATTGTCTGCTACGCCAGTTCCTCGTATGTGAATCCCAGCAGCGGGCTTAAGCCGTTCAGGCACGAAGCCGCATCGAAGGCGCGATGGAAATAGCGTTCGTTTCGGCGGACGTATTCGATGAAGTCCCAGGCGCGCCTTTTCGCTTCGTCGGCCTGTCCCGAGCACATCGCCAGCAGGTACCGGCACAGCAGCAGCGACATCCGCCCGTGATATTTCAGGTATTTCCATGAGCGGGCCTGGGCCGGCTCGGCCAGCGACATACCGCGCTCAATCATCGGCTGGAAGTTTTCAATCAGGGCGGGAATCTTTTTGAGTTTGCCGACGCATTTGCGCTGCTGGGCGGCAGTGAGTTCCTGCCTCAAAAGGCGGGGATTGAACAGGGCCGATAACGTGCGGAGATATTTTTCGGCCGCCGGGCCGGCCTTTCCGAAGGCGGCGTCGAAGTAATCGTCGGCGATTTGCCTGAAGGTGAGATTCCGGTTCCACAGCGTCCGCGCCATCACGGTCATCCCCAGCGCCGACGGCATTCCGAAACGCTGCGATTGCCCGTCAATCAGCCCGTTCAGGCCGATAGCACGCAGGTCGCGGATGTCCTGATGCAAGACCCTGGCCATCGCGTACTGGCCGGGATCCTTGTAAAGGTCCCTCCAGAAATGGTAGTCGAAGTCGAAACTGTCGCCGTTGAACTCCTTCTGCCATGCGCGGAGGTACGCCACGTTCTCGCCGGGGCCGGCGGGCATTTTAAGTTTGTTTCTGCGATAGGGCGTCATGCCGGCCGGTTTGAGCGAAGCGCCGAACGAAGTCGAATAGGAGCGGCTGATGGGGGCGAACATAAGGATAAAGCGATCGGGGTTCCTGATTTGCTCGGTCGCCGGGGGCCAGAGCAGGTCCAGGTAAATCAGGAAGGTAATTTTCGTTTTGACGCCCAGCCGGGTCAGTTGTTCGTCCACTTCGTTGAGCATTTTGACATAGAGGTCGGCGGGGCGATGTCGGCGGCAGAGCCGGCATTCGCAATGATTATTGGCGCTGTCTGCCAGCCAGAAGTGGATGACCTCGACACCCGGATGGCGACGGGCATACTCGACGACCGAATCGGTGATCAGCCGGCGGGCCTTGGGATTTCCGTAGCACAACTGGGTATCGACTGCGATGTCGTACCACAGCCGGCGCTTTCCGTTGACCTGGGCAAAATACTTTGCCGCCTTCGCGGAGATTTTACCGGTGTGCTTTGCCCACCCGGTCGTGCGGATTCCGAGCGGTTCACTGGTCCATCCGTGGCCGATCCTGTGCAGGATGATACCGCGTTTCCGGGCTTCGCCGAGCAGGTCCCGCGTCAGCGGACCGGACTGGGCGAAGGTGAACCCCTGCCTGGCCCAGCGGGAATTATATTCGTGCTCGTACCACCGCTGAAAGAACTGCTGTGGCCTGTGAAACTGGACAAGGTAAGCGTTCATCCCGGCTTTGGGTATCCAATCGACCATGTCGCGGGCGTGCTGGTAACTGACCGCCCCTTCCATGCAGATCCCCCGATGCCGGTACGAGGCGCGCTCGTGAACGCGGACGGCCTTGACGGGATTTTTCAGATTGGGAATTACTTCGCCGTCTTCGCCCGGGCGAATCCAGCGAAAGCCGACCTCCCTCAGGTAGCGATAGACCGCCAGAAGGACGCTGCGGGGATTGGCCCCGGCGATGATGCCGCCGGTCCGGCCGAGGCGAATGAAGACTTCATCATCGAGCGGATTCTCCGACGCCGGAGCCGGGACAAGTCCCTCAAAATCCGCGAATTGACCCACCCAAATCCCCGGCTTGGTCTTGTTATATCGCTTGCGGGAACGGATACCGAATTTCTCCCCGGTCGCACGGGCCAGATATTTCCGCAACTGACTCGCGGCAAAGGGAATTCCAGGTTCCGAACCGATTCGATAGATGTTCATATATACGCTTCCCCGGGCGAGGCGATAATCGGTCTGTTCGGGATTATTACTCGCTCTGGTCGAACATTTTCTGTGCGGCGGCGACTATGTCGGTGGCTGCGAGGTGGACCAGACCGAGGGCTTCTTCCGGCGTTCGTGCGGATTTGGGTATGCGTCGCAGCACGAGGCTATCGACCATCACGCCCAAGTCACTGCAAGCGGCGGCGGCGGTGATTTCGTCGGCGATACCACCGACGTAGTTGTCCTCGACCACCAGTATCTGCCCCCGGCAATCATCGCCGATCTGCAGGATTTCATCCGTTTCGAGCGGAAGGGAATATGCGTCGATAAGACCGGCCGACAGACCCGTCTGCTCTTCCAGCATCTCGATGGCCTGCTTGGCGACGTGGATCATGTACCCGCTGGCGACGATGACTACATCCTCGCCGTCGATAAGGTGCTTGAATCCACCGGCCTGGAACGTCTCGTTTTCGTCGTAGAGGAGCGGCACATCCGGTCGGTGCGTTCGCATATAGCACATTCCGTCGATGTTGGCCATCAGTTCGGTCAGTTTGAATGCGCTGACGGCGTCTGATGGAAGCATCACCCGGCAGGCGGGCGATCCGTCCGCCCGTCGTGTGCGAGCGAGTGTGCGGAAGAACGCCATATCCGTCAGGCCCATCTGGCTTGGTCCGTCGGCGGCCAGAGAGACCCCGGCGTGCGAACCGACCAGTTTGATGTTCGCGCTTCCGACTGCCGCCATTTCGATCTGGTCGTACGCGCGCCCGAGGAACTTGGCGAAACTGGAGACGAACGGAATTTTTCCAGCCGCCGCCAGACCGACCGCCGCCGATACCATGTTCTGCTCGGCGATGCGGGCCTCGAAATATCGCTTTGGGTAGTGGTCGGCGAAGAAGATAGTGAAGGTGGAGTTTCGCACATCCCCATCCAGCGCGACGATTCGCTCGTCTGCGCCGATGGCGTTCAGTGCGGCTCCATAGGCCCGACGGGTGGAAAGCATTTTTTCCTCGACGGCTTTTTCAAGCCCGACGGTCTTGGCTGCGTCGGTGAGCATACCGGCTGAAAAACCGCCGGCGGCGGGAAGGGTCATCGATTTAGGCGATGATAATTTATCAACGCGAACATCCTCGCCTGCGTCGGATACGCCTAATTCGCCGGCCTGGGCGTCGAGGTCGGCAATGGCTGAATCAACGGCGTCCGCGCCGAGCGGCTTACCGTGGCTGTTTTCGTCCTGAAGCGCTTTTACGCCCCATCCCTTGAG
>DAOVLV010000029.1 GCA_030631085.1 Planctomycetales bacterium
CGGCGGATGGGAGACAGGAGCCACCTCGGAAGTATCAGGGAAACGTCATATGGCTGTTATGTATTCACCAATGGAAGTTCTGGAAGGCATCTGGCCTCTGGCGATACTTGCCTATGTCGTCAGCGTACTGCTTACGCCGGTGGTGCGATGGATTGCCTACCGCGCCAAAATAGTCGATCGCCCCGATGATTTGCTCAAGCCTCACAGCCGGCCTATCGCGTACCTGGGCGGATTGGCTGTATGTACCGGTTTTCTGACGGCGCTGATCGTGGGCGTTTTCAATCGTCCCGATCTTCACTTTTTGGCCACGACCATCGGGGTGGCCACCATCGCAATCACGCTGACGGGCCTGTTGGACGACCTGCTGGACTTGAAACCTCTGTATAAGGTGGTCGGTCAGGTAATCACGGCGGGGATACTGTTCGTCGGGTTGTGCTCGGCGGGGATTCACGTTTCGGCTGCAAGGATGTTCCTGTTACCACTGGGATTCGAAGCGCCGGCCTGGTTGGCTGCGCTGTTCTCTGCCGGACTGACAGTGGTCGTAGTGATCGCTGCCTGCAACGCGACGAATCTGCTTGACGGACTGGACGGACTGGCCGGGGGAGTTACGGGCATTATCGCATTGGGGTTTGTAGGTCTGACGGTGTACCTTGCCTGTTACGGACATCACCTTGACCCAGACAGGTTCCGTGTGATCCTCTGTCTGTCAATGGCAGGGGCGGTGCTGGGCTTCCTTCCGTATAACGCTCCTCCGGCGAGCATCTTTCTCGGCGACGCCGGTTCGATGTTGCTGGGGTTCTTCGTCGCGACGATGATAATGCTGTTCGGACTGGAAGGAAACGCGCGATGGTTCCTTGCCGCCTGCGTGATCTTCGGACTTCCGATTATAGACACTGCCCTGGCGGTGGTGCGACGGGTCATTTCCGGTATGAGCATCTTCGCCGGCGACCGAAGCCACCTCTACGACCAACTGGTCGATCGAGGTATGAGCGTCAAGAAAGTCGTCGTGCTGTTCTATGCCCTGGCGGTGTTCGCAGCGGCGCTGGGTGTCGGACAGGCGATATTTATGCGGGGAAAGCACGCTTTGCTGATGGACCTGGGTATCCTGACCGTCATCGCAATTATCTTCGTCAGGATGGGTATGTTCCGCCCCAACCAACATAATACACATCACACCACCGACAAAAACGGGTCCGAACAGGGATAATCCCTTTCTACAATCGCTCGGTGAGTATCTCGACGATCCGCTCGGCGGCGTGCCCGTCCCAAAGGTCGGGAATCCGCGACTCGCGCCAATGCCCGTCGATAACCTCTCGATAAGCGGAAATTATCTTCTCCGGGTCCGTCCCGACGATTTGATTGGAGCCGATCTCGGCCGTTACAGGACGCTCGGTATTTTCCCGCAACGTGATACACGGAACCTTCAGGATGGTGGTCTCTTCCTGAATCCCGCCGGAATCCGTCAACACCAGCCTCGCCGAAGAAGTCAGTTTCAGGAAGTCCAGGTATCCCACCGGGTCAATCAAACGCAGGCCTGTCATTGCTTTAACACGTCCAGCCAGGGATGAACCTGCGATATTCTTCCGTGTTCGCGGATGGATTGGAAAGACAATCGGCAAGTCTTGCTGAATCACCTCCAAGGCGTCGAGTATTCGCCCGAGCACAGCCGGGTCATCGACGTTGGCTGGACGATGTAGCGTCAGAACGGCGTAAGAACCGCTCTTGAGACCTTGTTCGTCAAGAATCTTCGATTCGTCCGCCTTTTCCTTGTTCTTCAGCAGCGTGTCGATCATTACATTTCCGACGATGAAAACCTTCTCGGCAGGTACGCCTTCGCGTTTGAGATTATCGACGCCGCTGGGCTCTGTACAGAACAGCAGGTCGCTTATCGAGTCGGTAAGGACGCGGTTTATTTCTTCGGGCATGGTCCGGTCGCCGCTTCGCAGACCGGCTTCGACGTGAATGAGTTTAACGCCGAGTTTGACGGCCACCAGCCCACAGGCGATGGTGCTGTTGACGTCGCCGACGACAAGGACGGCATCGGGCTTGTGTTCGAGGACGACAGGCTCGAAGGACTTCATAATCTCGGCAGTCTGGACGGCATGGCTGGCAGAGCCAACGCCCAGGTTGATGTCCGGCTCGGGGATACCCAACTGCCGGAAGAACAGGTCGCTCATCCGCTCATCGTAATGTTGACCTGTGTGGACCAGTATAGGCTGGATGCCCGATGCGGCTTTGTATGCCGCCATCAGCGGGGCAATCTTCATAAAATTAGGACGAGCACCGACTACGTTGATTATCTTCATGCTTTTTCCTTCCTGCCTGGCAGGGCACGACTCTATATCGTCATTATCGGTCCATCTGTAAAGATTTCTCTTTGGCAGGCGGGAAAGTTGCGATATGCTTACAAGTGCTCCTGCTCATCCGTATCGACTGTCAAAGGAGGCAGAACCAGTGTCGGGGTCGGGAATTGTACGAGGGGCATTTATATTCGGCTTGCTGATCTGGACGGTTTGCTCGCAGCCGGCTTCAGCCGAAACGTATATTCTCTACGCTGACGTGAGTGTGGGCGTAAAATTCGATTCCGACAACACCTCTACCCCAAGCCAGCCTTGCACGATAACCAGTCCCCCTACCGATTCTCAGACAGATTACATGCTTGTCCGGTTCGATTTTACAGGCTGGCCGAGTGATACGATCGTCTCAAGTGCCAAGTTGCGACTTACCATGTCCGGCGGGCAGAACCCAAGCCCTTATATCGTCTATGCTTACGGATTTTGCGCCGACAACACGGATTGGTATCTCGCTCCACAAAACGTGACGGGGCTTTGGCAATACTACGATACCGGCAGCGACGGCGATATCCCCTGGAAGAACATCTTAGGCCAGGCTGATACTATTGAGAATGCGGATTACTGGCTTGGCGGAAGCGGAAGCACCTGGGATGGGAAGACTTTGGAGATTTCACTCAATGCCGCTAAGGTTCAGAACTGGATCGCCGGTGTAACGCCTAATAACGGGCTGAGGCTGAAGAGCAACAGAACTTCGGTTCCTTATTTTTACGGTAGCGGCGCGGCGAATGTGTCAGACCGTCCGACTTTGATTATCGAGGCGACTGTCCCCGAACCGGGAAGTCTTGTACTACTGACCGTTAGCGCAATCGGCCTGCTCACCAAACGCCGTCGTTACCGAAACCGACCTGCCCCCGCAAGTTAGCGGAAATTTGTCCATAATCTTTTACGTCTTTACCGAACCCACGGAACGCTCGTCAGGGCGACCGTTCGTCACGGCGACCGAGCCGGGGAGCTTGGCGTGGCCCGGCAGTCCGTGGACTTTGTCCGAGGGTGGATTTTGCGGGTCGTATTCCGGTACGAGTTGTTTTATTGCCGCGATGATTTTTCCCCGGTCGGAACAGTTTGTCAGCGTTTGGAGTTCTTCCAGAACCTTCCGGATTAATTCCCAATCGACGATGCGTTGTTTCCAGATTTTGACTTTCGGGTGGACGGTTGGCGCGATGTCTTCGCCGACGGTGCGGAGTTCCTCGAAAAGTTTCTCGCCAGGCCTGATTCCGGAGAAGGTGATGTCGATGTCCTCGCCGACCTTCATTCCGCTGAGCGTTATCATATCGCGGGCAAGATCAACGATTTTTACCGGTTCGCCCATATCCAGCAGGAAAATCTCCCCGCCGGACCCTGCAGCGGCGGCTTGGAGGACCAGCTGAGAGGCTTCGGGAATGGTCATGAAATACCGCGTCATCTCCGGATGAGTTACGGTAACAGGTCCACCTCGTCGGATCTGGCGTTCGAAGGTTGGTACGACCGATCCGCTCGAACCCAGGACATTCCCGAACCGCACCGACTTGAACTGTGTGGGGCATCCGGCCCGTCCGTTGAGCGACTGGGTATAAATCTCCGCCACTCGTTTGGATGCGCCCATTATCGAGGACGGATTGACGGCTTTGTCGGTTGATATCTGGACGAATTCGGCCGCGCCGAATTCACAGGCGGCGTCGGCGACATTTTTGGTCCCGAATATGTTATTTTTTATGGCTTCGCACGGATTGGTTTCCATCAGCGGGACATGCTTGTGCGCAGCGGCATGGACGACGACTTCGGGTTTTTCGGCGTTGAATACACCCATTACCCGTTGACGGTCGTAGATGTCGCAGATAATCGAGGCGATGTTGATGTCGGGGAAATCACTCCGAAGTTCGTTTCCGATGTCGAAGATGACGTTTTCGGTCTGCTCCAGAAGGATTAATTTGGACGGTGCATACAGGCAGATTTGCCGGCACATTTCCGAACCGATGCTTCCGCCGGCTCCGGTAACGAGGACTCTGCGTCCGTTGATGAAGGCAGCCACTGCCTCGGTGTCCAGTTTGACCGCCTTTCGTCCGAGCAGGTCGTCGATCTGGACTTTGCGGAACTGGCTGACGATGAATCGCCCGTCAATCAACGCGTCCATTGACGGGAGGGTCTGGAATTTCAGTTTCGTTCCCTGGCAGACCTTGATAATCCCCCGCAACTCTTTCTGGGAGGCCGAGGGAACGGCGATGAGAATCTCGTCTATGTCCTCTTCTTCTTCGCAGATTTGCTTTATGTCGGCAACAGTTCCTCGAACAGGCACACCGTGGATGAAAATACCTTTTTTTGCGGGGTCGTCATCGACCAGTCCGACTACGCGGTAACGTTCGGCCTTCATTCGATGAATTTCCCGCAGAAGCGATTCGGCGGCATTACCCGCCCCGACGATAAGGACCCGCTGAACGCCGTCTGCTGAAGCCGGTCGCAACTCCTCGCGATAGAACCGCACCCCCAGCCTGGCGGTGCAGACCAGAAAGACTGTGGCCATGAAATCCAACACCAGCACACCATTGCTGTACTGTTTGATTATTGCTTCTTTGCCAAGTTGTGGCGGCAGGTACACCAGGACCAACACGGCGCCATAGGTTACAAACAGGAATATCCACCCAGCCAGGAGGATGCTCACCACGTCGCGGATACCGGCATACTGCCACCATCCCCGAAACAATTTGAGCCAGTGGAAGATAACCGACTTGGCGATCAGGAAAAAGGGTATCCACACAAGGAATTGACTTGTGAACCAGTGCGTTTTTCCGCCGCCATCCGCCCAACCTGTGTCGTATCGGACGAGAAACGCCAGAAAAAGCGCCAAGGCGAACAGGGCGTTATGGACAACGAGGTTAAATGCCAGGCGATGGCGAATCGCCACACCGGCACACCGGGCGAGGAACCCGCTGTGCGGCTTACCGTGTTCTGATTTTAAAGAATCGTTACTCATGTCCGGACATTGTAAATATACCTATACCCTTGCCGCTGTTAGGCTTATCGGACTACCGACAAATTGCCTTTAATAGTGTAACGCAGGGCGCATCAGTATGTTTCAGGGGTTTTTCTCTTTTTTATACCCGACTTTCGGAAAAACTTCGTCCTGCGATATGGAATAGAACCGCTTCGACTTTTTTGGCAGGTTATTTTTTATCCTGCCCTTTTTCCGGGGAGTTTTTGTTTTTCGTACGTTTTTCAGCGTTTTTGACGTCAGGGGCGACAGTTGGTTGACGAATCGCCGGAGGCGGCGATGCCGATTGCTTACCCGTTGGTTTGTCCCGACCAACCGGGGCGGGACGGGACGGTTGTGTCGTGGTTCCTCCCAAGGGAGCCTCTACCTTACCGGCGGCGACCATACCGGACCAGAAAGTCTCAATTGCTTCGATTGTTCCCTGTTTTCCTTTTCCGGCGCTCCAGGCGCGTCGGAGCACTTTTGCGGCATCGGCTTCATCGCCGTCGAAATAGCGAACGTATCCTAGAAGCAAAGACAGGTTTGCATCAGCGCCTGACTCTTCGATCTCCCGGCGTAATTTATCTACGTGGGCGACGAATGTTGCGGTCCGACCATAGAACAGGCGGATGCGCAGAGACACCATAGGCAGATCAGGAAAATACTTCAAGGTCCGACGCAGGTGATATGCTGCCGAGTGATAACGTCCCATGGCGAAATATGCGTGGACCAAACTGAGGTGGCTTTCCGGTAGATACCGCCCCATGGCGATTGCGACGTCGAAGGATTTGGACGATTCGGCGAATCGCTCTGTCCGAAAGGCCTGGTCGCCCTGTTTCATGTATTTTTGATACCGGCTTGGTTCGGACGGTACAAATGAGGAAATCGGTTTGATCTTTTTTGGCTTTGTCGTACTCGAAGTTGTGGATTGTCGTCCGATTTTGGATGTAAGTTCGGACCGCGCGCCGGTGGGGGCGGTAACGCCTTTTATGCCCTCTGTCGTTTTAGGCAATCCCGTATTTCCCGGCGGTCTGGTCAGTTTAATCTTTGTGGTTCCGTAGGACTGCCCCTTTATACTACCGGAGAGTTTAGGAAGAGCGGTTCCGAGAACGCCTGTCTTGGCGGCGCCACCGTGACGGAGATTGTAATTACTCACAAGGGAACTTTTCAATATACCTGTCGGCATGCCCGTGCCAGGCTTCCTCAGCCCGCCAATACCGGAAGAATAAGTCGAAAAATCTCCCCCTACAGTACTGATACCGCCGACACCCGGCGTTTTCCATTTGTACCGGCTTCGAGACTGGGCGCAAAGAAGGACAGGCCATAGCGCAATCGCAACAACTGATACCAAAATCAGCCTCTTCCATGTAGAGACCATATCGCTCTCCCGCATTATTATACGACAAACGTGCCTCTTGAGGCTCAATCTTTTTCGTGGTATTTTAATATCATACCGAGAACCGGTGCGAGTTTCGCTACGATATAACCGTTTACGGAATCAGCAGAACATTTACTTCATCTGCAGGGTTAAAAGATAGTGTGATGGCTGTGCGTCACGTAGTGATGCTACGCACTATGTACCACTACGTGGAATGCTGGATGCGAGGTGTGATATGGATATCGGAAAGACATTCTTTCCTTACGTGCTGATTTTTCTTTTGGTGGTTTTTCTGACGGTCCCGGTTTCCGTACCGGTCCATGCCGGTGAGGTGCTGCTCGAAGGCTTCGAGAAGCCCGACAGCTTGAAAACCTCTGGAAAAGTCTCCCCGGTGAAGGGCGTCGATGCCGTTACCGAAGGGGTCGGAGCATTGCAATTGTCGCCCGGTGCAAAAGTTACGATCCAGGTTCCCGCCGGAGCCATAAGCAAGGTCGGGTGGCTTAAGATTGACACATTCGAGGTTCGGCCTGTAATGGCTTCGCTCAATGTGTCGTTCGGGAAAATTCTTTTACGTCGGGGATATGTCTCGCCGGGAACCGACACGCTGGCAGTTCCTTTGGGACTGGTGGCTCGGACGCATCGCGGCGCCTGGCCTGAAAAACCGCTTACTGTCAAGTTGCACAATCCGGGTCAACATCCGGTCGTTATCGATAACGTACGACTGGCTACTCCGGCTGTACCGCCGGGCGGGGTGATACTGCTTGATTTCGGTCCGCCGAACCAGGTGCTCTGGCCCGGTTTTGAACCGGCCGGCGCGGAGGGTACTTCCATCGCGTGGAGCGGGGCTAACGAAATATTATCCTACACGAACCGCTATCCTGACCCGCTTATGGGCGATTTTACCGGTCGCCAGTTGGGGTATAAGCAGTTGGAAGCCATTACTTTGCGTAGTGAGGGGCAATCTACGGCATGGGTATGGATGACGCACTACGCTCGTGATTTTTCCTCCCCAGCCGAGTATTCAGCCAAAATGAATCGAAAGTCCATCCTTCGTCGTCGATTTTCGCTTGGGCAGATGCTTTCGCCCGATGGGTTGCTGCGTGGTAAAGACCAGCCATGGACGATTGAATGGTTCGACAAATCCTTTGTGCCATCTGTTGTCTCCGGTGTTGAATGTTCACTGAAGGCCGATAAAAACCGCCTCGAACTGCTCAATTGCCAGTTGGCGGCGGTAATCATATCGCCCCGAAAGTCGCAAAATGCGACCCGTGCTTACGTCAAACAACTGGAGCAGGATATCCTGCGTTATCGCAGGCAATTCGTCCTTGCCACCCAACACCATACCCGCTGCAACGTAACGCCGACGCCGGAAGAGACAAAGGGCGGATGCATCGTATTCAGTCCGCCTCGAAATGATTGGTTCAATCGCATGCATGTTCCCAAGGCCGAACACCGCGCCGGTATTCTCAAACTTACAGTTGCTTCGGGTTCTTCAGCAATCGCGGCGATTGCGGCAGTACCGTGCAAGGACGGTAAAATGCTCAGCCTTCGTATCGATGCCCTGCGCGACCCCGGAAAACCCGCCGTTCCGTCGGGTAGATGGGAACTCTACGCCCTCAATACGATGCCGGTTGTCGAAAACGCCTGCGTACATTATCAACCGTTCCTTCCCGTACGAAATTTCCGCAACGTAAGCGCCGGCGGCGTGTATTGGTTTATACTGCGCGCCGAAGTGCCCGGACGAACACGCACAGGCATCTATAAAGGAACTGTCCACATTACGCTCGATCGGACCCGGACGCAGATTCCGGTCGAACTCGAAGTCGTCAACATCGGTTCAGACCGGGCTGAACGGAAGCGGACATTCGCCGTTATGAAGACCGGCGATTGCGCAGAGGCATATTACTCGCTGGCACATATCCTGCCCGTTCAGCACCGGAACAAGGTAACTAAAGACATACTCACCCGCCTCTACGACGCGGGTTTCAATGCCGCAATAGTCAACGGGCCGACAATGACGCGTACGCTCAAACTCCAGCCGACGCCGATGATAAATAACCTGCAAAAATATCCGCGCCCGGGTCGGTCCGGAAGAATGCTCGTCAATCTCAGTTCCGTTCACTGGATGTTGCAATTTTGTCGGGTCCAGCCCGGAACCGCACGATATACCAACAAGACCCACGATACGGTAAAGATGTGCAATGACATTGCGGGTAAAAATAAATTTACCGATTACTCATTGTACTGCGGGCATGGACAGAGCGAAAAATCGCTCTCGGAAGTTGCCAAGAGAACCTTGACGGTGCGCCGGACCAAAGGGGGCGCTCCGGCCATCAGCACGTTGGCGTCGAGCCTCAGCAGTATGGAGTCGGGACAGCGGGCAAAATTGCTCTCAGCACTGGAGACGCTTATCTGCGTACCGAACCACAAAGACCTCGGCAGTATCGGTGAAAAGTTCAAAAAAACCGGTCGAAGCAAAATATTCGCTATTCGAATAAGTTACCCCGACGTGTACACCGGGGGTTTCTACTGCTGGGGCGTCGGAGCCGACGGAGCGTACATCAGCCGAATATTCGGTTACAGACCCCTGTTCAACGCGTTTTTCTTCGATCCGCGAAACCTGCTGCTACCCGCGCGTAAGGGCGACTTCGAGCCTACGCTGGGATTGTTGAAGTTCCAACAGAGCGTCGCGGACTACGACCTCGCCTGCCGATGCGAAGCGCTCGTCCGAAAAGCGAAAGAGAAATCCAAAGATGCTTCGTCACTGGAGAAAATACTGATGGAAATTCGCATTACCGCCGATTCCAAGCCGCCAAGATACAACGGCCGGCTGATGCGAGCAACATCAGTACCACCGGAGCAACTTCAGACATGGCGAACGTCGCTGATCCGCGAAGCGGGAAAAGTTTATGAAGAAATGACCAAAGCGCCCCGGTGAGAAGAATCAGAAGAAACGCTTCGCCAAAACGAGCATCCCCTGTTTCGAAGGAGAGCAATCTTGGCCCGTAAATCAAACAAGAAGCAAATTGTTCATGTTAAGAGGAAGTCCCTCGCGGGCTTCGGCAAAGCGCCCGCAGGCCTCGTTCGCGATCTTCGCTCGTTAATCGAGCAGACCCGCGAAGCGGTAGGCCAGTCGGTCAACTCCGCCCTGGTCGTGCTCTACTGGCAGGTTGGCCGGCGGATTCGCAAGGATGTCCTGAAAGATGAGCGGGCCGAGTACGGCCGGGAGATTGTCTCCGCACTGAGTAGACAATTGGTCGCAGACTATGGCCGGGGTTTCTCTCGCCCCAACCTGTTTCGAATGTTGCGTTTCGCGGAAGTATTCCAAGACGGACAGATTGTCTCGACACTGTCGAGACAATTGAGCTGGAGCCATTTCGTCGCCATTATCCCGCTGGAAGATAACCTCCAGCGGGAGTTCTACGCGGAGATATGCCGACTGGAACGGTAGAGCGTGCGAACCCTCCGCAAGAAGATCAACGGTATGCTCTTCGAGAGAACGGCCATTTCGAAAAAACCCGCCGAACTGGCGAAGCAGGAATTGGCTGATTTGCGGGAAGACGACAGGCTCACGCCCGACCTGGTATTCCGCGATCCGTACTTCCTCGACTTCCTGGGTCTGAAGGACACCTATGGCGAAAAAGATATTGAATCGGCGATCCTGCGCGAGATGGAGGCGTTCATCCTGGAACTGGGTGTGGGCTTCAGTTTCCTTGCCCGCCAGAAACGTGTTACCGTCGATGACGAGGATTACTATATCGACTTGCTGTTTTTCCACCGAAAGTTGCGGCGTCTGGTGGCAATCGACCTGAAACTAGGACGCTTCCAGGCCGCCGACAAGGGGCAGATGGAACTTTACCTCCGCTGGCTGGACAAGAACGAGCGCGAG
>DAOVLV010000154.1 GCA_030631085.1 Planctomycetales bacterium
CCTTCCTGAACGAGCGGAACATCGGCAAAGATGATATTGTTATCCTCAACGGCCTGCCGAGACACGCCGGCCAGGCTGAAGGTATCGATTCGATACTAAACGTCCAGGCTGTGGTATATCTGTCATGTTCACCGGAAATTGTTTATAAAAGAATCCACTCCAACGCCAGCGGCGATCGGGCAGAGCGCATCGACGACGATATCGAATCAATCAAACGCAAACTCGATATATTCGCCGAACGAACGGCCCCGCTGCTGAAACACTATCGGCAACGCGGAGCGAAAATTGAAACAATCGAAATCATAGCGACTACCACGGCCAAAGATATTTGGGAGAGGTTGAATGCTGTCTGATCGCCGCCGTACCGGCGACGGCTAAACGGATTACGAATTACCAGTTACCAATTACTATATTCCGAAAGGATTGACTCGATGCTTAAGGTTGACAATACAATTCTGGTGGTAATTGACGTACAGGGAAAACTGGCGCAGTCGATGCACGAAAAGGCTTCGCTCTTCGAGAACCTGACCAAACTGATACAGGCTGCGGGTATTCTGGAGATTCCGATTGTCTGGACCGAGCAGTATCCCGAAGGTCTCGGGCCGACGATCCCCGAAATTGCCGAGTTGCTGCCCGGCGAGGCAATTTCCAAGGTCGCCTTCAGTTGCTGCGGCGAGAGGCGTTTCGTCGAGGCGATGGAAAAACTGGGCCGGAATCAGGTTCTGCTCTGCGGTATCGAGACGCACGTCTGCGTGTATCAGACTGCCATTGATTTGCTCGGAACGGCTTACGAAGTAGAGGTCGTCGCCGACGCCGTTTCGTCGCGCGCGCCTGACAACAAAGCCATCGGTCTGGGGAAGATGCAAGCCGCCGGAGCGTCCATTACCTGCGTCGAGACGGCGATTTTCGAGTTGCTCGAAGTGGCAGGCGGCGAGAAATTCAAAGCGATTTTGAGCATTGTAAAGTGAACCTTTACAGGTCTGTAACCAATTGTGCGGTACGGACCAGCGTTACCTGGTCGTACCGCACATTATTTTATCTGTTTCGGAGTACCGTTACGATGCCGCTGCCATAGCGCGTGGGCGGGACTTCCTGGCCTTGGATTTAACCGCAGTTTTGGTCTGTCGTTTAGCGGTCTTTCGTTTGCGGCGCCGACCAGGCTGGGGAAGGTCAGGCCTGGGAATACGCACCGGATGCTCCATAACTGTTTTGAGCGATTCGGCGGCGTCGGAGGCCGATAAATCCGCGCGAATTTCCTCATCAAGACCGGTAGCGCGATTGAAAACCCCACCGACAACCATAATCTGCATCTGCTCATGCGCTCCGATCTCACGAATCATATCAATCAATCGGCGGATTCCCGGAACCCCTTCCGGCTTGGTGCCGTAAGCACACAGAACGTCGGGGCGAAGTCTTCCGAGAAGTTCCACAACTTCGTCGTTCGGTACGCCCGCACCGAGCAGCCAGACGCCCCATCCCTCTGCCTCAAACAAATCGCCTATCATCTGCGCGCCGAGTTCTTCCTGCTCGCCATCACCGCAGGTTACCAGCAGACGCATCCCGTTCTTGGGGCCTCTGGCGAGATGTGATTGAATCTGGTCGGCAATCATGCGATTAATCCGCGTAGCAATGTGCTCCAGAAGGCGATTAATCTTCCCCTCGTCGTAAAGCCTCTCGATTTGCACCATTGCGGGCCAGATTACGAACTGGATTAACTTCCGGCCACAGATTCCGCGATCAAGTGTGGCTTCGATCATCTCACGCGCTTCACAACGCTTCCCTGAAAGAAGATGCTCCATATACTGTGCGAAAACTTCGGCAATTTGCATAATCCAGTACCTTTCAACATTTCGGAGGCAAAGAAGCCTGTTATCAAAAAATCATGCCAATTCCAATACACCGCTTGGTAATATAGGTAAAATACGCGGCATAGGTAAAATCGGACAAGGCGGGCGAAAATCTTTACTCAAAATGTTAAAATAAACAAATAGGGTATTATAGGGGGTTTGGGGCGGGTTATATTACGAAACGACAAGACGATCTGGCTTGCCGTTTCGCATATCGCACCCTGTTGGGGCCTGGTGAATGCACAATACTCGAATTATGAAAAAGTTCTAACCGGTTTGTACCAATTTCATAATCTCTTCGCAGTTAAGGTCTTCCAGACCCAAATCGACCAGTTTTCGCCCTGTTCGGCGGTAGTCCTCGCCGCAGACGACCGAACCGATGTCGATAACCGCATTGATCAGAGGCGTCGGAACTTTTAATTTCCTGGCGAACTCCGACAGCGGCACCAAGCCAAAAGGAATGTCCTCCACCAGGTAACGGTCGTTCAGCGACTTCGGGCCGATAATCTTTGCAATTACGTCGATAGTATCGGACGGAGCCTGGAACGCCACACCCATGACACTGGCGGTTGTCTGAAAGTCGCTGTCCTTGTACGTAAGTATCTCGAATCCCATCGCCTCTGCCAAAGCGGCTGTTTCGTCATAGACCGCTCGGATGGCGCGGGCCACCGCTTCCGTAATACCTTCTCGATACAGGTAGAAGTTTCCGCGGGAAAACTGAATGGCGCCGGTGTTCAGCAGCGAAGCGACCGGATGGACGACGGGGTTTGGGTTGCTGAAGGCCGTCGCCAGGACATTCGCCGCCGGATAGACAGCGGGGTACAGTTCCTGTAAGCGGGGCAGAACCTTCTCGGTCCCGGTTGCCGGCAGGGCAGATACGGTGATCCCCTGCGCGGTCAGCAGCAAATCCACCTGCCCCGGAGCGGTCATCCGCGTACCGTAAGGAAGAGTATTCGCCTCTACGATTACCGGCCTGGACTTTATACCATTCTGTTTGAGCAGTTTTTTCAGGTGCAGCGAACCGTAATTGCCGGGCCAGATTACTATGACGTGCTCATCTGTCAGCGACGGTAGCATCGCCTCAAAGAACGCATCGTGCCCGGTGGTCGGTATCGCAATAAAAATCAGTTCGACGTCGCGGATCGCCTCGGCGACGTCGAGCGTCAGCTTGTGTATCTCGGCTGTGCCGGTCCGCCCCACACCGGTCAACTCGATACGCCCGCTATCGATAACGGGTTGGAATGATTCGGCAAATGTCGGAAATTCACACAAATTCACGTCCCACCCTGCCAGTGTCAGGTCGGCAGCCATACATTGTCCGCCGTTTCCGGCGCCGAGGACGGCAATCGGTTTTTTCGCCACAGTTGTTCTCCTGTTACTCGTTCGTGGATATTCCCCAATCATTTCCGGCCTGACTCTGTTTCGAGCGAAGCGGCTATGTCGTCGGAGATATTGAAATTAGCGAAGATGTTTTGAACGTCGTCGTGATCATCCAATTCATCCATGAGGTGAAGTATTTGCTTGGCATTTCCCGCATCGGCCTCAACGGTGGTATTGGGGATCATGGCGATCTCAGCAGTGATTGTCTCGATGCTCTTTTGCGCGAGGGCTTCCTTGACAGCGTGGAAATCGGCGACTTCGCAGGTAATTTCGAAGACATCGCCTTCTTTTGTAACATCGTCCGCACCGGCATCGAGGCACATTTCGATAAGTGCGTCTTCTGCGACGACTGATTCTGCGACGGTGAAAGTCCCTTTCTGCGTGAACATCCACGCAACGCAGTTCGACTCGCCGAGTTGCCCGCCTGCCCGTTCAAATATCTTTCGCAGTTCCGGAACGGTCCGGTTGCGGTTATCGGTCAGGCATTCAACCATAACCGCCACCCCGGCAGGGCCGTAACCTTCATAGATAACGCGTTCGTAGTCTTCGGCACCGAGTTCACCGGTTCCCTTTTTGATGGCTTTATTGATGGTATCTTTGGGCAGGTTGGCATCTTTGGCGTCGTCGATGGCGTATCGCAGTTGCAGGTTTTCGTCGGGGTTTCCGCCCCCGGATTTCGCCGCGACAATAATCCGCCGTGCGAGTTTCGACCATAATCGCCCTCTTTTGGCATCATTAGCCGCCTTCGACCGCCTGATCGTCGCCCAATGTGAGTGTCCTGACATATTTCTATTCCTTACGTAACACGGGCGTCTCGCCCGTGAGTTCTGTGGCTTCTTCCTGTTTTCCCGCACGGGCGAGACGCCCGTGTTACGTATTCGGTCAGTATGAGTTATTTATCCGCTGTTTTGGCGGATACTCCCTTTCCCAACGGCGCAACGGACGGTTTTTTACCCTTCCGTACCGATTTTATTTTCCCCGGCGTTCCGGCCAGCACTTTTTTCGTGTCGGTTCCCGGATGCTTTTTCTTTTTAGCCTTTTTAACAGCCTGTTCCCACAATCGAATCGCCTCGCTCTGGAGTCCGAGTCGCCAGCAGGTATCCCCGGCATGGTCGAGCATAACCGGATACTGACCTGCTTCGGTTGAAATTACTCCGTCAAAAACGGTTTTCGCCTCGGAGAAGCGTCCCTGTTTGTACAGCACCCACCCAAAACTGTCCCTGATGGCGACGGAATTGGGTCTGGCCGCCAGGGCTTTGCGTATCATGGTCTCGGCCTTGTCCAGATCGATCCCCCTGTCGGCAAGGGAATATCCCAAATCGTTATTTATCATGGGGTCGTTTGGGTCGAGTTTATATATCTTCTCGGCGACTTTCATCGCTTCGGCTTCTTTTTCCATCGACACCAGCACCGTTCTCAGGATGTGAAGCGCCTGGGGTTGTTTCGGATGTGCCTCGGTGAGTTTACGGGCCAGTTCCAATGCCTGTTTCTTCCTGCCGGCCTTTGTGAGGATATATACAGGCGATCCTTTGGCGGTAAGAATTTTTTCAGTCCGCTTTGGGGTATTGGGAGGGAGTTTTTCCTGATGCTTGAGCCAATTTTCCGCAATTTTGAGAGCCTGGTCGTACTTTTCACCTTTAACCAGCAGGGCGACGACGAGACGATACACTTCGCCGGCATCATCTGACTCGTCGGCCAATTTCTGCCCAAGTTGCACCAGTTTTCCGAACTGCTCCTGCTTGGCGTATATCCCCAATTTCGTCGATAATAACCAATATCGCATCCATTTGTTCTTGTCGGAACCAAGCCACTCATCCACAATCGCGTGGGCCTTGTCATACTGCTTTGCCTCCATGAGTACCGCGATGATCATATTTCGGGGGCTTGGATTGCCCGGTTCGTTCCGAATCCATTTTTTGGCAGATGCGATCGCTTCGTCGTATTTCTTTGCGAGTCCGAAGATTCGTATTTTCTCGCTTCGAAGCGAGGAAAGCAGTGCCGGTTCGGGCGCCGATGCGATCCATCGGTCCAGAAGTCGCTGGGCCTTGTCGTAATGTTCAGCGGCTTCGTACGCCCTCATCGCCTGGAAACGTAACCTCGTGAGTGTCGCTTTATCAGGTTTTTCGCTCATCCACTGCTCGATAAGCCTCTCTACCCGCTCGTATCGCTTGATTTGCAGCATGGACTCCAGCGCCACCATTCGTATTGCCGGTGTTACCGATTTTTGACCTGCGATTTCCTCTGCCGCTTCGGCAACCTGTTTGTCCAGACCGGCCTTGATAAGCGAATTGAGCCA
>DAOVLV010000357.1 GCA_030631085.1 Planctomycetales bacterium
CGTCTGGCGGGACTGGGACATAATCTGCTCGCGCAACGAGGAGATTTCCTTTCTGATACCGGCTTGACCCATATCCGGCATCAGTTCGGCCAGCGGGACTTCGACCTGCACCTTATCGACATCGACGACGGCAATTTGTTTGTTGAACTGGATTCGCACAAGCCGACCCGGTTTATCCCTTGACGGGACGTGGATTTCGTCGCCGGGTTTGAGTTCGGCGAGCGAGGCTGTCCAGTTTTCGAATTTCTCCTGGAGTTTGAACAGGTCGGCCAGTTTGGATTCGTACTGTTCCTGCGTGTCTTCGGAGGCAATGCGTGCGGTGTGCGCTTTTGCGCGGGCGTCTTCGGACGCCCGCCGTGCCGACGAGGTGGCGCGAATGGCCTTTCGGAATGCACTGCCCTTTTCGTCGAGGTATTTCCGTGCATCCGAGGTCATCCGCTTGGGTAGTCCCATGGCTGCGGCGACGGTGATGGCGTGGCTTTCGCCCGGTTCGCCGATGCGGAGGTGGTACGTCGGGCGGAGCGTTCGCGTGTCGAACTCGACTGATGCGTTATCGGCGCGGTCGTGGTTGAAGGCGTAGGCCTTGAGGGCTGCAAGGTGTGTGGAGACCATTGCCAGGCATCCCGCCCGCCGCAGGGCGTCCACGACGGCTTGGCCTATCGCTGCGCCTTCGTCCGGGTCGGTTCCTGCGCCAAGTTCGTCCAGCAGGACGAGGCTGAAGCGGTCGGCGTGGCTGACGATATTTTTTATCCGGCGCATGTGCCCGCCGAAGGTCGATAGCGACTGCTGGAGCGATTGTTCGTCGCCGACGTCGAGCAGGACGTTTCGGAAGATCGGAAGCGTGCTTCCCCGCCCGGCTGGGATGTGCAAACCCGATTGCGCCATTATCGCCATCAGTCCGACCGTCTTGAGCGTTACCGTTTTCCCGCCCGTGTTCGGTCCTGTGATTATGAGTATGTCGAAGTCTACGCCCAGGCGAACGTCGATACCGACGACCTCGAAGGACGGCTGTTGCTGTTTCTTCTGCTGATGTACCTGCTCGACGAGCAGCGGATGGCGTGCCTGGTGCAATTGCAGCCCGCCACGTTCGGAAATCTCCGGGCAGGTGAAGTCGAACTCGTATGCGTATTGGGCCTTGGCGGCGAGCAGGTCGATTTGCCCCAGTGTTCGCAGGGCCTGGAGCATATCGCCTTCCCGACGGTGGACGAGAATGGCCAGTTCGTTCAGCAGGCGCGCGATTTCGCGACGTTCGGCGTCCAGAAGTTCCACAAGGGCGTTGTTCAGTTCGACTGATTCATTCGGTTCGACGAAGACGGTTGCGCCGGTGTTCGAGGCGCGATGCACCACGCCGGGAAGTTCGCCGCGACGTTCAGCCTTGACCGGAAGGACGAAACGGTCGTCGTGGAGCGTAACGGTGGGGTTCTGGAGGATTTTGGCTACGTCGGGTCGGCGAGTGTAGCCATAGACGACTTCGTGGATTTTCCGACGGGTTTCCTCGATGGCGCGACGGGTTCGAGACAGGGTCTCCGATGCCGATTCGAAAACCTCGCCGCGAGAATTGACTATCGAACGAATGGCTTCGAGTTCTTTGCCGAATTCCGGTATCTCACCGGCCAGTTCATGCAGCAGGTTCAACGATTCGCCAAGTCCCATTCCCCATCGGCGAACAGCGCCGGCGCCTTCGAGCGCCGAGGCGATGATTGCGAAATCCTGGCCGTCGGCTCCACCGCCGGGATGCGCCCTGCCGATATGTTTGTGAATGTCGCTTATCCCGCCGAACGGCGGCGGACCGGCGTCGCAAAGGGCGCGAACCATCTGCGAAGTCTCCTCAAGCCACTTACGAACTGTCTCAGGCCTGCGCGACGGACCTATATGACGGGCGAGTTTTTGTCCAAGAGAGCAACGACAGAAGCGGCTGATAATCTGACGTATCTGATTGAACTCAAGTTTGTCAAGCGTGAACGAATCCACACAGATTCCCCGATTCTCTTATCAAAAATGGCGTTGCGATATTTTACCACAAATGCGGCATTGTTGGTTGTTTTATCTTGATTTTTATAACGACGGGCGACTAGACTCACTGCAATGTTTGCTGATCGCTGATTGCTGATAGATTTTTATAAGGGGAACGAAAATGGTTATTGCAATGAACATGCTTCCGGTTTGGATTATTCTTGGTGTTATCGTTTTGGTGATTTTTGCTGTTATCGGTATCTATAACAGCCTGGTCCAGAAACGCATCCGATGCAAGGAGGCGTGGAGCCAGATCGACGTGCAGTTGAAACGTCGATACGACCTGATACCGAACCTCGTCGAGACGGTCAAGGGATACGCCGCCCACGAAAAAGAGACCTTCGAACGGGTTATCCAGGCCCGTAACGCCGCTATCGCCGTAGGCCCCGGCGATGTGAAAGGCCAGGCAAAAGCGGAGAACTTCCTGACATCGGCGCTGAAGCAAATCTTCGCCCTCAGCGAAGCCTATCCCGATCTCAAAGCCAATCAGAACTTCATGCAGTTGCAGGAAGAATTGACCAGTACGGAAAACAAGATAGCCTTCTCGCGTCAGCACTACAACGACACTGCCGCGATTTACAACACAGCCCGCGAAAAGTTCCCGAACAACATTATCGCCGGGATGTTCAACTTCCAGGTGCGGGACTACTTCGAGATAGAAGAACCCGCCGAGCGCGAAACGCCGCAGGTGAAGTTTTAGGGAATAGGAAATAGAGAATATTGAATATTGAACAGAGAATTTCGAATTTCGAAGTTTAAGAAAGAAGAACAGGAATAACGAATTTGGAAGTACAGAAAAGCAAAGATACGGCGAATCGGGCGAGGCAGAAAAAATATGACCTTCAAGAGCGGCTGATTGATTTTGCGGTCTTGATTCTCGAAATTGTCGAAGCGTTGCCGAAAACGAGCATTGGGAATCATATCGGCGGTCAATTGATTCGTTGCGGTACGTCTCCGGC
>DAOVLV010000309.1 GCA_030631085.1 Planctomycetales bacterium
GTTGCAGCCGGAATCGTAACCCAGATAAAGGCCTCCACCGACCGCGAGGGTCCCGTCGCTGAGTTGGTACGTTCCGGTCGATCCGGAATATCGACCGACCATCATATCTTCCGTAATCGAGGCGGTCCCGCCGGTCTGGATAAACGTACCGATTTTCCTGTCGCCAATATAAGCGTTTTCCGCATACAACTCACCGTCGATAAGTTCATACGTTCCGCTGCCGGAAGAAGATGAAGATCCGATGCTCATATAACCGTTGTAGTAGTGTCTGGCGCTGGTGATATTAACGAGGCCTCCAGTCTGAATGACGTGCCCCTCACCAGATCCGCCGACATTGAGATAGTCGCAGTCCAGTCGGCCATCCGACAGTTCATACCTGCCCAAACCCGATACTTGAGACCCCACGGTAAATCCCTCGCAGTTAACCTCGCCGCCGGTTTGCAGAAAAGTACCAGGACCGTAGTTACCGACAGAACATCCTCTTTCGGTGCGCAGCCGTCCGTCGTGCATTTCGTACAGGCCTTCGCCTTCACCATTTTCTATCGAGCCTATTATGACAATCCTTGGTTTGACGCTGCCGTTTTCCTGAATGAAGTGCCCGTATCCATTACGCCCGATGCGTAAGTCGCCATAGAAGCCAAACTGAATCTGCCCATTTCCCCGCAATATATATGTACCGCTCGAACCGGTTTCGTCTCCAAGGTACATATCATCTGCTATGGTGTTGCTTCCGCCGGTTTGAATGAATTGCCCCGCTCCTGTGTTACCGATTATCTCAATCTCGGCCTTCAGGCTTCCGTCGGTGATTCCGGAAATGAGGTTGTCAATGTACAGCCTTCCATTGCTCCCCAAATCCACGCTTCCGCCGCTGTGGACAAATAATCCTTCGGTAAGGTAAGGATGGTTACTTTCGCGCGGAGCAAGCGAGCCTGCACATTCGACGTGATCGGTAATCGCCCTGTCGTCATCGGCGTCTGAGACCATTATGCTTACCCCTGCCGGGATAACCATTGTGTTACCGACAACGTACGTTACGCCGGCGCACTGATAGTCCGCGAATTCGCTGTTCGGATCGAATCCTGCCGGGAACATCGCCAGTGTATTTTCCCCGACCGTCATGGTGGTGTTCGAGACATTCATCAGGCTACCCAGGCGAAAGTCCCAGCACCCGCCGGTACCGGTTGAGAGAGTGGCGGTGCTGCCGGTAAAATCGAATTCACCATCGCATGTAAGCAGATTGCCGATGCTCAGTTGACCCGCTGAGTATTCGTATCGCCCGGTTGACGTGATTGTGAGTTCATCGGTCTGGTACGATCCGCCGGTCTGAACCAACAGGCCCGGTTTGTTCTTGTGGCCTAATGTCGTTTTCCCGGCCGTCAGTGTTCCGTCGATCAGTTCGTATCGTCCAGATCCCGCTGCGGGGCTGCTCCAGGCATATCCGCCGCCGATAAACAACTCTCCGTGGGCACAAACAGACCCGCCACGCTGGATAAACTTTGCTTCTTCCGGACCGCCTACATCAATAAAGTTGGCCTCCGTGCTGCCGTTGGTGATTTCAAAATCGCTCGGACCTCCGTGATGGTGACCGATAACGATACTGTTCCCGACATTGAGCGATCCGCCGGTCTGAAGGAAGTGCCCAATCCCGGAGTTGTAACCAACATATAAAGAATTGGCAGTAGTAAGCAGTCCGTCGTGAAGTTCATATGTACCCTCAGTGGTCGGCCCCCCCGAGTTCGGGTTGCAACCTATTGTAAGCCATTTGAATGCAGCTATTCCCCCGTTTTGAATGAACAGGCCGTCGCCTTTGGAACCGACGCCAGTATCATTACTTACGGTTAGGTGCGCATCACCGCTTAAAATATATGTACCTTCACTTCCGGACTCATACCCAATTCTCAGATCATTGAGCGTAACGGCCCCGCCGGTCTGCTCGAAGCGCCCGGCGCCGTCTTTACCCACGTACATCCTGTTTTCCCCTGTCAATTCTCCGCCGGTCATACCGGATTCGAGGTTGTCCACTGTTATATAGCCATAGCAAACAGTACCTGAATCCACCAACCCGCCTTCGAATATCTTCAATCCGCCATTAAGGTACACAGGAAATTGGGCGTTGTTCGATGATGATATTGTTCCGTAACAGTGGATCATGTCGTCTATTTCGGTAGTGGCGATGAATCCTATCCCCGCCGGTACGACCAGCGTCGTGCCTTTGATGTGCGTAATGTCTGCGCTACTATAACTCGCCAGATCGGTAGCAGGATCGAATCCCGACGGAAAGATCGTCAGCGTGTTGGCTTGGGCATGGATGGATGCGTTGGACGCATTGGCGATAGTGCTCTGGCCCAGGTCCAAGGTCGTACTTTCCGGGACGACTAACGTGGGCGAACCGTTGTCGAAATCAAATTGTCCGCGAGAAAGGAATCTGTATGCAAAGTTCAAATTCCCGCCCGATAAGACATATCTCCCGTTTGCTCCGACTTCGACGGAATCAACCGTAACCGTTCCGCCGCTTTGCATAAAAGCGCCCATGCCGGCGTCATCCAGGCCGACAAGGATGTTTCTGGCCTGGAGTTGACCTGCCGAGAGTTCGTACGTACCGTCGCCTGTCGTATATTCGCCGAGTGTGATGGTTCCCTTGGTGCTGCTGCTCGCAGGTTCTATGGTGATGGTTCCCCCGGTCTGGACAAACCGCCCCGTCCCCTTGCGCCCGACGGTCATATCGTAACGCACAGACATCTCCCCGGTCCCGCTCAGTTCAAACAGACCTTCGGAACCCTCATCGAATGCCAGGTTTAAGTTTTTATAATACTCCTGGCTTCCCCCGCTGAGCCGGCAGATTCCGTACGAACCGCTGTACCCGCCGATCTTGTTTCCGTATCCGTAGTCGGAGCCGCAATTGAAAAACGCCGTCCCGCCGGTCTGCTCGAATACGCCGTTACCGTAGTATCCGATCCTCGTGTCTTCCGAGGTGAACGTCCCACCGTCCAACGTGTATGTCCCCGTCGAGCCGCTCAACTCGCCGAGTATCAACTCCGTATTCATTGTCCCGCTTCCCTGGATGACCGCACCGGTGTTCTGGTAGCCCACGTATAAGGGGCCTTGCGTCTCTGCATCAAGTACTATAATCAAGGCCGTTCCGTCGTTGTCGATATACGCTTTCCCCCACCCGGCCCCCGGCACGCCGTTGGTCCAGTTGGACGGTTCGAACCAGAGACCCGTTTCGGTCGGATCGTGCTGCCACCAAGTCTCGTCGGCAAAGGCTGCGGTCGCGCAGGCCATTACAATCACAAAGGCAAACACCCATGTTCCCACTACGCGTAAAGTTCGATTCGTTCCCATCGTCGTGCTCCCTTACTGTTTCAGTTCTCCAAGGCCACGCGAAGCGCGAGGCTAATTTCTTCCAAACCAAGGCTGATGAAACAGGTGAGCGGACCGTTCCTCAGCGCCCATACCCGCCAATTGGCAGGCAACAACCCATGAGCGCCTGGGCTTGAA
>DAOVLV010000052.1 GCA_030631085.1 Planctomycetales bacterium
CCAAGGACTTATGGCGTCGCAATCCGTTTTGTGTTCGCCTTTGCGCGCGCAAACGCGAACGGAAAAGTTAATGTAGAAGGATTTGGCATTTGGCATTGGGCATTAGGAAAAGAAGAAAAGAAGAAAAGAAGAAAAGAAGAAAAGAAGAAAAGAAAAACAGATGAACCAATCAACCAGTCAACTGATTAACCGGAATACCGGAATACCGAGGAATCCGCAATCCACAATGGTGCTCTGGGCCGTTTAGACAATATAGGCAAAGGCGGATTTTTTAAAATGGACGAAAAAACGACCTCAAAATACGCAAGTCTATGCCCGTCAAGGACTTATGGATTTTGCAATTGGCCCGAATCGGCCCCAATTGGCCCCAATTGGCCCCAACGGTTCCCAATGGTTCCGTTTGGTTCCGAATTGGCCCGTTTCGGCCCGTTTCGTTCCCCAACGGACAGGCAAACACCGCGGCACCCGGCGATCATCAGCGAAGGCAGGAACAGTTACGGATTTTCCTTGGGCGCTTTGACCGTTACCGTTTCTATCTTGCCGCCCAGCGTTTTGGCGCTCTTATCGGCGAATGTGATCTTCACCCGGCTGTCGGGATGCCCAATCTCTACCTTAAAGACCTTATCGGCGGGATTGGTTATCGTCGTATCGGGCGCCCTGTCCAAATCGTAGGGGGTTTTCACGCCTTTTGTCCGGCATTGCTCCATCGTGTTTTCGGGGGAAAACATACGGAAGCCCACAGCGCAGTTCTCCACTGCGCAGCCTGTGAACTTGTTCTTTACACACTTGAGATTCAGGTCGTATCCCTTCGGGCTGCTCTTGCTGTAGAAAGCGCTTCTCACATCAAACCCCCGCGAGCCGTTCCTGGCGAGACAGTTCTCAAACGTATTTCCGCTGGATGCGTCATAGACCGCAAAACCTATCGACCCGCCAAGCTTCATCGGCCCGCCGCGCTGCGGGTGCAAGGGATAACTCTCATTCCTCCCGTCGGCGACGCAATCGACGAACTTGTTGTTATTGCAGTTGGCGTTTATCTCGAACTCGTAGCCGCCATTATTGAACGCCTTGTTGCCCTTGAAGAGGTTATTGGACGTGCCATACCTCAACCTGAACCCGTGCCAGCCGTTACCGAAGGCGACGTTGTTCAGAAAGACCGACTCGGTGCATTTGTCGATGCGGAATCCGTAGTCGGACCTGCTGCCGAAGCCGGGAATGGTCCGCCAGGTGTTGTAGGCGATGTTGCGCTCGATCTTCTGGTGATGCCCGCACACCATGAAATTATACAGGTCGTTGTCGAATCCCACATTGCGCCGGATGGTGCAATGGTGGCTCCTGCCGACGGCAAAACCTCTTCCTTTACCGGCCAGTTTGCCTTTGCCCGCATTCTCGTATGCTATGTTGTCTTCAAGTGTAATATGATGGGACCAGCCGGAAACGACGAAGGCGTCGCGATAGTGCTCGACTACCAGCCTGCTGACTTCGATATAGGATTTACCGTTGATTGCGATTCCGACTCCCGTGTCGTCGCCTTTGAGCACGGGCATGACCGCCTTCTTCCATACGCCCTTGAATTTGATCGGCTTTTTTGCTGTTCCCGAATTGGCGAAGACGACGCGTTCGCAGCCATAGTTTCCCGGTTGGATCGTAACCGTATCCCCGGCCTTGGCGACCCTGGCGGCGTGAGCGATTGTCCGCCATGATTTTTCTTCGGTCAGTCCGTTGTTGGCGTCGTCGCCTTTGGTCGAGACATGATAAGTTTCAGCCCGCACCATACCGGCGCACAAGGCCGTTACGATCAACAGCGCCGCTGTTATGTGTAAGATGGTTCTCTTGTTCATCATATTTTTCCTTTTCAAAGAGGCGGGTTATCCGGGAACACAAGACCAATTTTCGAGGTCAAAGTCAATAAAATCAGATTGTGTGGGGTTGTTGAAAAAGTCCCATCGGGACGATTGATAATAGCCCAGCCATTTATGGCTGGGAATGGGATGCCGTTGCCGGTGGTATAAGACGTGTTCCTGAAAGAACCTCAGTCGTACCTCCGGGACTGAACGGACTTTTTCAACAGCCCCTCTGCCCCCGGATTTCAGACTACGCCCCACGGCAAAGCCGTAATTATTCGAAAGGAGAATTAGCGTGGCGCACACTTCCGCCGCCGGCGGAGCAGCGGCAGGCCTATCAGAAGCAGCGCCACGGTGGTCGGCTCGGGCGTATGGCAGTCGGGTATAAGTTCGCCCTCCTGTCCGAAGGCCACTTCAGCGCCCAAACCCCCGGCCCCTGCCGGAATAAACGCGTCAGCATCAAAGATTATGTTCACCCAAAACGCCTGCCCGACAACAGCAGCCACGCGGTAAGGAATCTCGATATGATCGAGTTCGATATAAGCGAAGTCGTTGTCAACAACGAGGCCGGCGGCGCAGACCTGCTGGAGAGTAGTCGTCTGAAAGTTCCCGCCCAGGACAATCTGAACCCACGGCTCGCCTTCGCCGGCGCCGGCGACGCCCAACAGGGAGATAGTCCCGAAAAAGCAGGCTAGGTCGTTTCCCGGAGCAGTCCTGATAATCCGCACGGAAAAGGTCGCCGCCAGCCCGTCGGCGTCGGGCCAACCGTCGCCTTCATGGCGGCAGGCCTGCAGAAGGCCGTTGAGTGTCAGCGTCCCCGTTGCCCAGATGGGCTGACCGTTCGACAGCCCACCGAAAGGAGAAACGAGGATTTCCTTGCATACCGTCAGCGTCCCGCTGCCGCTCAGGTCCGATTCATAGTCCTGCCCACGGGCAACCGCGTGAACCACATGGTGAATCCCGTCTTCATTGTAGTACGAGCGGGCCACGCCCTTCACCAGCATATTGCTCCCCCCTGCCTCGTGCTGGAGTGAAGCGGCAACGGGTAGTTGTGTGTAGTTTGCCGCCGTTTGGGAATCGGTCAGGACTGTGCCGTCGTAACCGATGCCGGCGGCGGTTACGATGGCGGCTGAAAGCACGCGGGATCCCATCGGAGGGGGAGCGAGAATCTGGATCAACTCACCGCCGCCTGCGGTATCGACAACATCGTTAGGATTGAACATACCATTGAGGTAGTAAAGCGTCTGACCGTTCAAATCGAGCGTCGAACCGCTGTTAATGACTAGGTTCCTGACGTAGGCAGCCTCGGTCGTATCAGCGATGTTGTCCCTGTTATCCACCATCTGTACCGTCGCCAGGCCGCCGCCATCCAACTTCAGCGTGTGCAGGGCAAAATTGTCGAGCAGGCCGGTGTATTCGTCGCCTGTCTTTGCCTTTGCTATGCTTTTGTCGCCGGCCACTTCAAATGTGGCTATGTCATCACATTCCTTGTTGTCTTTGAAGATCAGCGTCAGGCTGTTCAGGCCGGACAGGTTTACCGGGTCCGGGCGGGCGTTGTCGCCGCCAATGTCAAAAGACGCGGCGTACCAGTAGTACTGGTTGCCCTCTCCCCTGTCTTCCCACTCCTCCGATGCGGTCATATTGATAACGCTGCTCGCAGCGGCGTTGAAGTAGGCCTCGTTGCCGAGGAAATGCAGTTTCTGATTGACCTCGATTCCGTTCGTGGGATTCGCGTTTATGTTCAGCGTCCCGATGGGATCGTAGGCAACGGGATCACCGTCCCTACCAGCCACGAGGAGATTGCTGCACAGCACGCTGTCGGCGCCGGCGTTTATATTCACTATGCCATGGCCATAGGAATCATGCCCCATCTTGATGGTGCCGGGGGCCCAGGTGCGGGTGCCGTTGACGTCGATGCTGCCGCCGGAAATGGTATATTCCGAAACAGCGCCACTGTAAAAATAACCGACGGTTAACGAATACCATAAGTCAATGAGTCCGCCCGTCTGGTTGATTTCGCCGCATTGCGTATATACGGACCTGCCGGAGAGTGTGCCCGTGCCGCTGATGTTGAAAGTCCCGTAACGGTCGGGATCGGTAGTCTCGCCGTAAAACGCGCCGCCGAGAAAACCTTCATATACTTTGCAGCGCCCGCCGCTCAGGTTGTAGGTGGCTGGCCCCATCTTGCCGAGGCGAAAGTTGTGGTTTGTGAAATCGGCTGTTCCGGCGGTCTGCGTGATGGCGCCGCTGCTGCCGTCGCCTTCGGCTACAATCAGGGACTTGGCATTCACGTCGGCGACAATAACGACAGTACTGCCGTTGTTAAGATAGACCAGATTGCCGGTGGTCGGCAACACGGCAGCGACGCTCCAGGATGCTCCATCATACACCTCGAAGTTGCTCGCCGCGGCGTTCCAGTCGGCGTCTCCCCCCTTCCATCGGTAGTCGCCGCTAACGTAATCCCCCCACACCGGGCCGACCAGAACTAATACCGCCGCTATTGCCGATAGGATTGTTAATTTTCCCATCTTCTCGGTCTCCTTATCGTTTCAGACGAGACTACGTTCCACGGCAGCAGATGTGATTATTCGAAAGGATGAGCAATCATCAGCCGCCGCTTCGGACAGCTCTCAAAACACCCAATGTACGGCATAATAACACCGGCGGTGTCGCTTGCAAGGCCTGAATGCAAATATTTTATGCCTCTATCGTCAAGTCAAGGCGTTCCGGTATGCTAGGATTGATGGTGTCCCCAGATTAAATCCGAATTACCCGCTCCTACCGGTCGCAGCTAGCCGCGAGTGGAAACGAGCGGGCACACAATTCACTGGCATCGGGACACCTATCCAAAGCCGACGGATAGATATCCGTCGGTATATTTCCCCATATTTCCCGAAACCGACGTCCCCAAGGGACGTCGGCTTTCGATGCATGCCTTTGGCCTGCCCCCATTTTATGTACCAACTGGAATGAGAGATAACGATACATCTTCACACGTGTGTTCAGCCAGGCGCAGCGCAGCCTGGCTGAACACACGTCGCCGCGAATACAGCCGGGGTCATATAGTCCAGCGAACTATGCGGACGGTGATGATTGTAATCCAAACGCGAACGCAAAAGATAATACAGAGACGCGAGATAGACGCGTCGAAGGTTCTTGAAAAGTGAACAACAGATAGGCCATAGGTCGTAGGGCATAGGGTATAGGGAAAAACAGATGAACCAGTCAACCGGTCAACCAATCAACCAATCTGTTGGCGTGCTCGCTTCCACGTGGTGTCCCCAAGGGAAGCGAGGCATGGCGAAGCGGCAATCTGCACACTTTAGGCAATATAGACAATCGCGAATTTTCTAAAATGGACGAAAAAATGACCCTGAAATACGCAACTCTATGCCCGCCAAGGACTTATGGATTTTGCAATTGGCCCGAATCGGCCCCAATTGGCCCCAACGGTTCCGAATGGTTCCGTTTCGTTCCGAATTGGCCCGTTTCGTTCCGAATTGGCCCGTTTTGATTCCGGCAGATTCGTCCTTCGGACTCATCTGCCGGCTTGGGGGACAGACGGGGAATTCTGGGGACACAATACTATTTTTTTACCTTTCTTGGTCGTCCTGGTTTTCCGGGGAGGAGTTTTCGTCCTATTTGACGCTCCAAATGCTTGAGGAACCCCTCGGACCCCAGTGGTCGACCTGTGTTCTCGTGGCCTTGCATCGCAGAGGCGAATTCCGCCTCGCCAGGCTCCTGAAGGTACTCGCCCCACGTGCACACCCAGCCGGACGTCCTCTCGGTCAGCCATGCGCCTTCAGCCACCGCGTCATTGCGTCCCGAAACATGCCCGGCGGCGCTCGACCAAGGCCAGTCCACAGCCGACGCCACCAGAGACGCCTCCACCGGATTCCGCTCCACGTATCGCGCTGCTGAGATCAAATGCGGCTCGTCCATCACGAATGACGCGAACCGCCCCTGCCACAGGTAGCCACGCCAGCCCTTGCGGACATTTACCAGACGCGTGTACCGGCGGTTAACCTCGCCGACGGCCCGGCAAAGCCCGTCCTCACTGGATGGAACTAAAATCAGGTGGACGTGGTTCGGCATCAGGCAGTACGACCATATTGCCACGCTGTACCGCCGGCACCATTCTGATAGCAGCGACAGATAAGCACGGTAGTCGTCCTCTCTGAAGAACGTCTGCATCCGACGATTGCCGCGTTGGGTAACGTGATGCGGAATCCCCGGAACCACAATTCGAGCCAGCCTTGCCATAGTGGCACAATACTAACTTATGCACACCAACGTCAATAAAAATTAGTATTGTGTCCCTAATGGCAGGAGGTTAAGCCGAATCGTATCATAATCGTATCATAAAAGCAGGCCTACCTTGACGATAAGATGGATATACACGGATCCATTACTCGTCGGCAAGGAGGCCTGACATGTATAGTATCGACACGTCCACCAAATTGCATCAATCGTTCTCTCGTCCTGTTCAAGTTTCCGCCCTTGCCGATTTCCTCGCCGATGAGGAGATCGACATCATCTGTCGCCAACTCGGGCACTCGTGGCGTGGCCGAATCTTCACACCGGCTGTGACTGTCCGATCAATGGTCTATCGCCGGCTGCACCCAGACAAATCAATTCGTGCGGTGCTTGCAGACATGGTTGCCGGGGACGACAGGATCGAACGAACTCCGGCCACGACGTCATGGTGTGAGGCACGGTCACGACTTCCCGACCCCCTCTGGCCGAAACTTATTGGCGACAGCACCGCCAAGCTGCAGACCTTGGCCGGTTGGCGATACCTTTACTTTGACCGGCCGGTTTATCTCCTGGACGGATCGACCATATCAATGCCAGACACACCTGATCTGGTCGATGTCTTTGGCTACGCCAACACCAAGCATGGGTTCAGCCGCTTTCCCGTCGCACGAATCACTTTCATCACACACGCAGGCACAGAAGCCGTTGTGGACTATCGTCTTGATCGCTATCGCACAGGAGAAGACGCCCAATTCCGTACCATGTGGGACAGACTCCCGGATGAATGTATCCTCCTTTGTGACAGGAAGTTCTGTTCGTTCTACAACTTGGCCAAGCTCTCCCGCAGAGGCATTGGCGTGATTTGCCCGCTGCACCAGCGCCGTGCTCCCAAGAGGCTCATTGCCGATGGAAAAAAACTCGGCGAAAATCAATGGATTGTTTGGTTTGACTTGGCGTCGCAGTCGCGAAGGAAATACAACGATCCGTCATTACCGACGCGTCTATGCGTTCGACTGATTCGCATTCGGTTCGTCCGGAATGGTAAGCCCAGGGAACTGTGGCTTGTGACGACGCTGCTGGATCACATCGGCTATCCTTGTTCGTCGATTGTTGATTTGTATAGGAGCCGATGGGGTATCGAGACACGAATTGGATCACTGAAGACGACACTCGATATGAACGTCGTGCCGAGCAAGACTGCCAAAGGTGTGCGATACGACGTCGCCGCCACGATTCTGGCACACAACCTTGTTTGGACATTGATTCACCAAGCCGCCGACAAGACCGGCGCCCCAGCTGGCCGGATCAGCTTTGCCGGTACGATCAAGACCATGCTGGCTTACTCAGGCCCACTACGAAATGCCGCACCATTACGCAGAGAGCATCTATACGACCAAATGCTTCGCAACATCGCGCGGAATCGGAATCGTGATCGTCCTGGACGTATCGAACCACGCCTTATCAAGCGGCAAAAGAAACGCTATGGATTCCTCAAGGTAAGTCGCAAGGAGGCAAGAAGAAATGCTTAACCTCCTGCCATTATATTGTGTCCCCAGTTTTACCACATTTCGTTGAGGAGGACTTGCAGGCGGGACAGGGCTTCTTTTTCCAGTTGGCGGGCGCGTTCGCGTGTGAGGCCGACCAGTTTGCCCACTTCCTTGAATGTTCGCTGCGGACCCTTGTGGCCGTCCAGCCCGAAGCGGTACGTCAGTATTTTCCGCTGCCGTTCGGGAAGTTTCGCCAGTAGTTTGCGGACGATTACCGCGTTACCCTCGTCCTCGAAGAGCATGGCTGGGTTTGCGCTGTCGTCGGCGAGTATCTCGGTAAGCGTCTGCGGTTCGTCGCCGGCCATTTGCGTAGGGGCGTTGACGGCCATGATTCCCTGGCAGATCATGGTTGCCTTTTTGCGTGAGATTTTCAGTTCTTTCGCTATTTCGTCGGTCGATGGCGGACGGCCCAGTTTTTCTTCGAGTTCTCTGGTGGCTTTGCGCCATTTGGAAACCTGCTGGGCCATATAATCGGGGATGCGCACCGGTTGGACCGCGTTTATCATCGCGCGCTTGATGGTTTGCTTTATCCACCAGGAGGCATATGTGCTGAAACGAACACCCTCGTCCGGGTCGAACTCCTCCACTGCCCGCATCAGTCCGATATTTCCTTCTGCTACCAGGTCGGACAGCGGCATGCCCCTGTCGGCGAACTGCTTTGCGATGTTGACCACGAGGCGAAGATTTGCCTGGATCATCTGCTCGCGAGCGGCGGGGTCCCGGTCCTGTTGTATCCGGCGGGCGAGGTCCTTCTCCTGCTGGGCCGTCAGAAGGTCCGTCTCGCCGATGTGGTCCAGGTACCACCCTAATCCTGCTTTCGCCATGGTCGATAACCTCCGCTTTTCATGGGCCTGCCGGTGTGGTTGACCCACATAAAATGTCGGTTCGCAGAGGTGGCGACTTGATTAGGGAATATCGCGGCGTTAACCGGTTTTATCTTCCTTGTAGAGTTGCCCGTACAGTTCGCATCTATCGAGCAGTTCGGCGTGCGTACCGGTGTCGATGATCCTTCCTGCGTCCATTACGGCGATGCGGTCGGCCTCCAGGACGGTCGAGAGGCTATGGGCGATAAGCAGCGTTGTCCTGCCCTTGCGGAACTCGGCCAGTGCCTGGTGGATTTTCTGTTCGCTGTCGGGGTCGATCTGGCTGGTGGCTTCGTCGAAGATAAGTATGGCAGGGTCGCGCAGAATGGCCCTGGCGATGGCGATTCGCTGCTTCTGACCGCCGGACAGCGTCGAGCCATGCTCGCCGACCATTGTTTCGTATCCGTCGGGCATCTCGGCGACGAATTCATCGAC
>DAOVLV010000439.1 GCA_030631085.1 Planctomycetales bacterium
CGAGCATGCCACGGTAGCGCGGGTTCGGCTCCTTGTAGCCCTGGTCCGGCACTATCGCCAGTCCCTTCTCGTTAAGGGCCATGGAAAGGTCGATGGTGTCGGCGTCGCCGCAGGCGAGAAAGCGGTAGATGCGCTTGCCGCGAGACTTCAGGCCCGCCACGTAGGCAGCCTGTGGCCGCTCGGTCTGGTCGCGGTTTTTGTGCAGGAGCGTCCGCCTGCCGGCGTTGTGGCGAGGCGCTGAATAATAAGTGAAGCACTGGGGCCGGTTGAGGCCGCGGTACTTCGCGCCGCGATAGACGAGGTACTCTTCGACATCGACGCCGGCAGCGGCGGCGATTGCCTCGGCCTCGGCGATCCAGTGCGGCCCATAGCGGCTGACAAGTTCAAGGTAATATTTCCCCGCCGCCAGCATCTTTCGCTTGCTGATTCGCTCGGTTTCCTTCAGGAGTTTGTAGAATTCTCTCACGTCGCGCCGGATGTGTGGGCGATTCACGCTGCCGAAGGTCTGCCCGACCTGCTTCGGCGAGCCTTCAAGGCAGACGAGATCATCAGAAATTTCTTCGGCCACAGCAAGTCTCCCTATGTCAAAACCTGATAGTCAAAGCCAGTACCCCTATGACGGCGGCCACGAATCCGACCAGTCCCCATTTTCCGACTCTCTCCCGCCAGATTGCCGCTCCGGCGATCTGAACCAGTATCATAACGCTGACGGTTGTAACGGGAAAGACGACTATTCCATCCAGTTCCCGAATCGCCCAGACCCGTGAACCCGACGCGACAAAACCGCAAACGCCGAGCAGCGCGCCGTAAAGCAACTCTTTTCGCCCCAGTCGCGCCTTTACCGCAACCATCACCGGAAGAGTTATAAGGAACGCGCCCATGAAAACCATCGTTACGAAAAAGAATCGGCTTTGGTCGTCCGGGAGCGTTCGCGTGGATCTCAGCATGATTTCCCATCCACCCTGTCCGAAGAATGCAGCCGCCAGCCAGAATGCCCACGCCTTCGATCCGCCCTTGCCTGAGCCGCCGGACGCCAGAGCGCGCTTGTTCCTCGCGTGGTCCAGTCCCAGTAACACAACTGCCAGAGTAACCACCGCGATCCCGCCGAGCCTCATGATGAGCGTCCGGCTCGCCGGGCAAAGCGGGACCTCGTGCCAGTAGAACAGCGACGCGAGCGTCGGCAGGACCATTGAGCAGCGCAGGATAGTCCAACTTATACCCAAGTGGCCATGCTGCACCGCCTTAATCGCCGCGAAGCCGGCCCAGAAGAAAAACATCGCCGAAATCACGCCCGAGAAGCCGACAAGGTCCCAAACCTGCCGGAGCCTCGATAAATCCATCGTAAAGGACGCCACCATCAGCATCACCACTGCCGACGTTCCGCGAAAGACGGTGTTCATGCCCAAAGCCCCCGCCCCGCTGCGCGTACCCATCCGAAGAAGCACAGCCAGCATCGTCATGAAGATTATGGAAATTATCAGGTAAACCATCAGGCGTCTTTCTTTCGGGTCGCTCTTGGTCTCTACACCGGCGACATTATGCCGGATGATGTTGTTGGACACAATATTACACTGACGTAGTGAAACTTTTTATCTCTTCCGGCGTCAAAGTAAATAGGGGGGGCAAGGTGAAAGGAGACTAAAATCATGCGTACGACGGTTTATATCCTGTTGTCGTTGTGTCTGTTGCTTTCCGCCGGCGAGGACGGACCCGCCGAAAACCGGGCCGAACGAAAGGCCGTTGCGGTCAGGCCGACGGTAAATGTCCTGA
>DAOVLV010000338.1 GCA_030631085.1 Planctomycetales bacterium
CCGACGGATAAACCTGGACTACCAGAACCTTACCGACGTCCGTGTGAACTACTACCGGATGGACATTGAGTTACTGTTCAGCCGGAATCCGTTCGTGCAGTCGCAGCGTGCCGGCAGGCGGTTCAGTTACATTCGCCCGAACGCAACGGCTGTTATTAAACTGGATGCGAAGAAAAAGGCGATCACCTTCGACCTGCCGAAGAAGTTCCACGACAGCAACGTGCTGGTGGAGATCGTCGCCGCCGGCCAGAAGAAGTCGCAGGCGTACTATTCCAACTCGCTGTCGCTTCAGGTGATCGAGAACTACGGGCACGTGAAGGTCTCGCACGCCTCGACGGGCAAGGCGATTGCGAAGGTGTACGTCAAGGTGTACGCGAAGATGCGCGACGGGCGCGTGCGGTTCTATAAGGACGGCTACACCGACCTTCGCGGGCGGTTCGATTACGTTTCGCTGAATACCGATGAGTTGAGTCGCGTGGCGAAGTTCTCGCTGCTGGTGCTCAGCGCCGACAGCGGAGCGGTGATCCGCGAGGCCAACCCGCCGAAACGTTAACCGAAGAAACCAGCGGCGGACGATGTCGATGATATGCGCGTGACGCCATTGGCCGGCATTACGCATCGCTCGTGGAAACCTCAAATCATGGCCGAGACGGTCATGCCACGCCGCATGTACGACAATTATCGTCAACCCGAATAAATGTTTTTGGGCGAGGAGGGAGGATGTCAGCAACAGCGTCAGCGTGAAGGGATTCGCCGTCTCGAAAACAGGCGCGACTTGTGAAAAAACGCCTCACGTACTACAATGATTATCACTGTGAGCAGGAATCGAATTCATTGGTTTTTCGCCGCCCTGGCCGTCTCGTTGGTCTCCGGGCTTCTTTTTACGGAGTGCCTTGCCCTTGCTGCGGACTCGGACGACGACTGGATCGGGGGTGGAAAAAATACAGGCCCGGTCAAATCGGACCAGTCGCTGCTTGGCGAAAAACGCGTTGTGTACGGCGCGGTGGTAACAGACTTGAAACTCGACGCGACCAACGTGCTGCCATACATGCGGTGGTCAGCGAATGGAAAGTTCCTGTTCATTCTGGAACGGCGCGGCTTTCTACGGAAGATCAAGGCCGACGGTTTCGTCGAGGTCGCCCGCCTGCCGATTCGGCGACGCTGTACCTGCATGGCCGAATCCAGGCAGGGCCTGTTGGTGGTCGCCGACGGGCTGGAAGAGATATGGATCATCGACCCGAAGACGCTCGCGGTGAAGAAGAAGATTGAGGTGCCGAAGATATGTTACGTTACCTCTTCGCCGAAACTCAATGTGGCCTTCGCCATCACCAATCTCCACCCCCAAATGACGTCCAGGATGACGGTGATCAATCTGCTCAAGGGTAAGGTTTCAGTGACGCTGACGGCGAGCGATTTCTCACGGGCTGCTCGCGGGACCCGGTTGAACCCGAAGGACAATACGTGGATGCGGTTCAGCACTTGGCGCTGGCCCCTGGTAACACCCGACGGGCGATACCTGATAAGCAAGAGTGGAGATTACCTGCACCGGTTCCGTATCAACGGCACGAGGCTTACCTACGATCAGATCAGCGTTAAACTTGACTGCGCCAGGGAAAACCGTCTGAGTGGCATCAGTCCGGACTCCAAATACGTCGCCGTGGTGGGATGGCAGAACAAGATCCTTAAAGTCAAAGACCTCCGCAAAGTGATCCTCAAAAACGATCCGGGCTCGCTCCTGGGAAAAAGCACACGGATGGCCTTCGACAAGGTTAGCGGACAGGTGTACGTCAGCAGCGGTAATCGGCAGGTTCTCGTCGTTGGCCGGGGCGGGAAGAGAACAAAGGCTATCCCCGTATCGCACTACGACGACCATACGCAGCAGATACTCACCGAACCTGCCGGTGGAAAGATGATCGTGCTGACGCGTAAGGGCCTCTTTCGAGTAGAACTTATCAATGGAAATCAGAACAATCCATCCCCCGCTGCGCTGTCCAAACCCATGCTGGCGGATAAAAAGACCCTTGGCGACGCGACGGTCCATCGGATTTGCGTGCCGCATGTGAGCGAATCGTACGTGAGCAAATCGTACCGGTTCGTGTTTTCCCCGGACGGCAAGGTGCTCTACCGCATAAGCCCAGACGGGATGCTGCGAAGAATCGAGGTTAATGGCTTTAAACAGACCCATGCTATCCCGCTATCCGACAACGTGAAGGGTCTGGCGTTGTCGAAACTGGGGCTGGTAGTGGCGGCGGGTTATCACAACGCCGTGCTGTTGTTGAATCCGGATACGCTGATGATTAAGAAACGTATCGCGTGTAAGGATGCCAGGAGCATTCGGCGTCTGATATCGTCCCCGTCCGTAACGTTCGCGCTGATGGAGGTGAATGGGGTCGTTCCGAAGAAGCCCCCCGGCGATGCCTCCAACGGTCAGGCTCAACTTGCCCTCGGTGGCGTCAGTGAGAATGGATGCCTGACGCCGGACGGAAAGTATCTTGTGCGCTCCAGCTGGATATCGCGTTATCGAATGAAAGGAACTCTCCCGGTTCTGGAAGAACATGGCGACTGCCGCACGCTGGGGTGGAGCAGCGACATGCAGTTCACCGCGGATTCGCAATATGTCCTGACGAGCATGAAGTGGATAACAGTGGACGGAGCTCGCGGCAGGCCCTACCGGAACAGGAAAATACTGAATGGCAAAGAGGGCGTTACACTGCACCGCGTTACTGATTTGCGAAAACCGGCCATATTCATTGACTGCGGCGATTGGCCGAAGATTGGAGCGGTCTGCGGGGTAACCAAAAGGGTCTATCTCGTTTTCGAGGCAAACCCGGAGACGCTCGTCGTGTACGGCTTCGACGGTAAAAAGGTTGGTCAATACAAGCTCCCCGAGGCCATCAAACGGATGATTATGTGCCCCGGTGGTGGAAAAATGATAGTTATCGGCGGCAAAAGCGTGATGTGGATGGAGTTTCCAGACAAGCCCGGCGGGAAGAAGGCCGACGGAGCGCAGGAGTAACGTTTCGTTATGAGACCGTCAATGCAAAGGAAAACTATCGCAGGCGGGATCGGTTCGACCTTGCCGCTTCTGAAACTGGTAACGGGAGTGGTACTCGTTACGGGCCTGGTAAAGATTGGCCCTGCACAGACCACCAAA
>DAOVLV010000282.1 GCA_030631085.1 Planctomycetales bacterium
ATACCTTCAGCCTGGCCGGCGTGTCTCGGCAGGCCGTTGAGGATAACAATATCATCTTTGCCGATGTTCCGCTCGTTCAGGAAGGTAAGCAGTATTTTCCGTGCGATGGGGAAATGTTCATCTTCCAGCAGCGAGCCGGTTTCGAGCGAGCGGGCGATGACGGCGAGTTCTTCGGGGTTCAATGTGTCGGTGTTGACATGTCGGAGGTTTTGTCCGAAGTCGAAGTGGAAGCATCGTTGGTTACGCAGGCCTTGGAAAACGAGCAGTTCGCCCAGCGGCGTCTTTCCCGAACCGGTCGGGCCGATAATCAGGATGGCGTTATGTGTGCTCATGTCTATTAAAAGCGCGGCGGGACAAAGCCCCGCCGCGCAAGTACAAATATGCTTTTTAGTTAATTCTTACGCTGACGCTTTTTTCGGCGTTTTGAGTGTCAGTGCGATAACCGCAGCGACCAGGCACGCGACGCCGCCGATGATGAACGGTATACTCCACGCGCCGACCTCCCCACCTTTCGCAGCGTCCTTGAAGTACCCTGCTACCTGTGGCCCTGCGATACCGGCAACGCCGTAGGCGAGGAATACCCATCCGTAGTTTGTTCCGACGTTCTTGTTTCCGAAGAAGTCGGCAGTGGCGGCGGGGAAGAGTGCGAAGTTTCCACCGAAGTTGAATCCGATAATACACGCCCCGACGATCAGTCCGATCTCGGTTCCGCCCATCTTGAAGAACAGCAGCATTATGACGCCCTGGAAGAGGCACATCAGAATCAGCGAGAGTTTCCGTCCGATTTTGTCGGAGGCGGTTCCCCACGCGATCCGTCCCAGTCCGTTGAGTATGGCGTACCACGCCATTGCGGTTCCTGCTATTGCACCGGCCGATTTTGCGTCGGCGGCTCCGCTTGCCTGAAGCGCATCAACTCCGAACAGTCTGATGCAACCGATGACCATCAGCCCCGCCAGTCCGGACCCGATGAACATCAACAGCAGGCTCCAGTACTGCGGCGTCTTTAGCATCTGCCCGCTGGTCAGGTCAATTGCGCCGGAAGCCTTTTCGTGTGGCGCCGGTGGTTCCCATCCGGCGGGTTTGTAACCTTCCGGCGGATTGACCATGACAATACTTCCCAGAAGTACCAATACCGCAAAAGCAATTCCGTAGATTACGAAGACGCTCTGAACGCCGGGAAGTCCGAAAAGGTTAGTGGTGTTCAACAGGCCTCCACCGAACCAACTACCGGCCAGTTTTACCCAGAGCGTAGCGCCGAACCCGAAACCCGCTACCGCCAGGCCGCTGATAAGCCCCTTTTTGTCGGGGAACCATTTTACGCCGACGGCAATCGGCACGACGTATGCCAAGCCGATGCCCGCGCCGCCGATAAGTCCGATGCAGATTAGTTGCGCAATGAACGTCTTACCGAGGAATCCGCCGAGAATATAACCAGCGCCGAGAACTATCCCGCCGGCGACTGCGATGGGGCGCGGGCCTACTTTTGCCTGCAACCGTCCGGCAAGGACCATAACAACGGCGAACGCCGCAAGACCGGCTGAAAATATCCACATCGCCTGCGAGGCCGAGAATCCGTATCCGCCGTCAGCGGCAGTGATCTTCTTGGTAAATACGCTCCAGGCGTAGATAGCGCCGAGGCACAACTGGATAAGAATCGCACCGACGACGACGAAATTACGGTTCATTACTTTGGGGTTTTCGCTCATTTACACAACTCCTGAAATAATGCCACCCCCGCACCTTTTCCGATACGGGGGTGGCAATGTGTCTAAAAGGTTCTCTTATTGTCTGCCTTCGATTAACGAATCGACAATGGTCGGATCGGCCAGTGTCGAGGTGTCGCCGAGCGTGCTCTTGTCGGCGATACCTTCGGCGATTTTGCGGAGGATTCGCCGCATAATCTTACCGGACCGAGTCTTCGGAAGGGCGGGGGCGAACTGGATTTTATCCGGTGCGGCAATCGGTCCGATTTCGCTGCGGACGTGCTTGACCAGTTCCTTTTTCAGTTCGTCGGTCTCTTCGACGCCATCGACGAGGGTAACGTACGCGTACAGCGCCTGGCCCTTGATTTCGTGCGGCATCGGGGCTACGGCGGCTTCGGCTACCTTGGCGTGGCTGACCAGTGCGGATTCGACTTCTGCCGTTCCGATGCGGTGCCCGGAAACGTTGACTACGTCGTCGATCCTGCCCATAAGCCAGTAATCGCCGTCTTCGTCGATTCGGCATCCATCGCCGGTGAAGTAGAGGTCATTGTACATCGTCCAGTAGGTATCGATGTACCGGTCGTGGTCGCCCCACATGGTCCGCATTATTCCGGGCCAGGGTTTCTTGATGCAGAGTTTTCCGCCTTCGTTGACACCGCATTCGGTGGCGTCTTCGCGGAGGATTAACGGCTCGACGCCGAAGAACGGGCGAGCGGCGCTGCCGGGCTTGAGTGTGTGTGCGCCGGGAAGCGGACTGATGAGAATTCCGCCGGTTTCGGTCTGCCACCACGTATCTACGATCGGGCATTTGCCTTTGCCGATATGCTCGTGATACCACATCCAGGCCTCGGGGTTAATCGGTTCGCCGACCGATCCGAGAACTCGCAGCGAACCGAGGTCGTATTTCGCAGGCCAATCGTCGCCATGGCGGATAAGCGCGCGGATAGCGGTCGGGGCTGTGTAGAATACGGTAACTTTGTATTTTTCGACGATCTGCCAGAACCGGCCGGCGTCGGGATAGGTCGGAACGCCTTCGAACATCAGGCTCGTTGCCCCGCCGGCCAGTGGGCCATAGACGATATAACTGTGTCCCGTTACCCATCCGATGTCGGCAGTACACCAGTACATGTCGTCTTCGTGGATGTCGAAGATGTACTTGTGGGTGAGCATTGTGTGCAGGAGGTATCCGGCGGTGGTGTGGACGACGCCCTTGGGCTTGCCCGTCGAGCCGGAGGTGTAGAGGATGAACAGCGGGTCCTCGGCATTCATATGCTCGGCTTCGCACTCGTTGGATACGTCGGTCATCAGGTCGTGATACCAGACATCCCGGCCGTCTTCCATGTGGCAAGGTTCTTCGTTGCGCTTCACAACGATGACCTTCTCGATGGTCGGCGTGTCCTTTACCGCATTGTCGGAGATGTCCTTCAGGTGGATATGCTTGCCGGCGCGCAATGAGACGTTTGAGGTAATGAGGATTTTGCAGTCGGAGTCGTTGATGCGATCGCGGAGGGCGTCTGCGCTGAAGCCGCCGAAGACGATTGAGTGAATCGCGCCGATCCGGGCGCAAGCCAGCATAACTACCGGAAGTTCCAGGATCATCGGCATATAGATGCAGACGCGGTCGCCTTTCTTGACGCCGAACGACTTGAGAACGTTGGCGAATTTGCAGACCTCGGCGTGTAACTCTTTATAGGTCAGTGTCTTGGAGTCTTCTTCCGGCTCGCCCTGCCAGACGAGTGCTGCCTTGTCGGCGGTCGGTGTTCCGAGGTGGCGGTCGAGGCAGTTATAGCATACGTTCATCTCGCCGTCGGCGAACCATGTGTGCTCGATTTTACGGGCATCGGTGTCCCAAGTGAACTCGCGGGCTTTGGTCGGCTCCTTGAACCAGTCCATTTCTTTTGCCTGTTCCAGCCAGAACCCGTCGGGGTCGTTGATTGACCGGTCGTACATTTCCTGGTACTGCTGGTGCGATTTGATATGCGCCTTGGCCGATATTTTCGCCGGTGGGGGGAACGTCCTGTCCTCGCTCATAAGCGAGTCGATTGCCTTGTGTTCTTGCTCTGCCATTTTTTTACCTGTTCCTTTCTGCTTGTGAAGTTCAATTTTTCGGAAGGTTTTATCAAAACAGCCC
>DAOVLV010000208.1 GCA_030631085.1 Planctomycetales bacterium
GTTCGCTTGTCGCTAAGCCGGGCGACCGACAGATAAATCAACACGAGCGATCCCAACCCGCACAGGGCCATGAAAAGGTTCGGCGCTCCAAAGCCAGGCCCGAATAACATTCGCAATCCCGCGAGGATGGCGGGAAGCCCCGGCGTTACCATGTTGCAGGGCGAACCGTTGAAGCGATAACCCTCGCCGTTGGCCAGCGAGCGGGCCAGACCCAGGTACAGCGCGCTGTCAGGCGTAGGCCACCACTTGCCCGTTACGCCGACGAGATAAATCACAGCGACGCACACGCCGGCCAGAAGCAAGTGCCACCGTCGCGGCGGAAAATCCCCACGGGACCAAGGGTCCGCCAACCAGGACAATTCTTCCGGTTTCCGTATTGAATTTTTACCGTGCGACATTATCGGGAGGGATTGTAACGCTTCCGGGCTGGAAAAATACATAAAAGACTATTCATCTTCCCATACAATTCAGGTCGAGTTATACCGGGCGCACAAAGTTACTGCGATTGCATTGGAATCGCCTTACGAGCCGCGACTGTGAAGGAGCGGTCATCAAGACTTTCGCATCGGCCTGACCGCTCCTTTACAGTCGCGGCTCGTTTATCGCCCGCACTACGACCTTCGAGCCGATGTATTCGTATGTCAAGTTCAGGGCCATGACGAGTTCGTGAGATGTCAACGCGGCGTATTGACCGTCGTTTAAGATTACGTGATATTTTCCGCCATCCTCTGCCAGTAGCACAGTGCAGAGCAGCACCATCTCGGCGGGGTCTTCTGCCCGCAAGACGGGGAAATACAACACGTCGGGATTAGTCGCAAATCGACCCGTTTGCGCGTCAATGGCCAGAGTATCTTTCCGTCGCGCATCGAACAGGTCGGCCGGTTTGAGATACCCACCCGCCGTCAGCATCTCAAGCCGATCTGGGCGGCGATTATATTCCTTGCTGAACGTGCCTATCGCCTCGCAGACCTTACGAATCTGCGGTTCGGAAATGCTCATCCCCGGCTGGAATGAGTAACCGGGCTTTTGCCCTTCATAAACCTGCCCTGCAATCCAGATACCGATTATAAGCAGGAGACCTGCGATTGCACCTTTTGCAAAGGAATAACTTCGTTTTTTCACGGCTTCTGCCTCCTCAATTCAGCGTGATAATCGTTCAACTCCTGGAGGAGGCATACGAACCGATCCATATCTTGTTGTATGATTTCCACGTGAATATCATTGAACAGTACGTTGGCGATACGTTGCCGGTGGTTGGCGGGCAATTCAAAGGCCATGACAAGTCCCCCCTTCGCATCTGCCGGAAGGGGGGCATATATGTAATCGCAGTGAACTGTAATGTCGGCCGGCTGGGTTGTTGGGGACTTCTCCGTACCTGAACTGGGGCATATGAGCATCTCCGGTTGAACTATATCGTCAGTAACCAGCGCCACCAGATTCGGCGGAGGCATGTCGTCATGTTCGCCCTTATATAAAACAATACCTATACCTATGCCACGCAGATCGTTTGCACAGATAATCCACCGTGGAGTTCCGTACGTTCGGGACGGGGGGGACAGCAGAAGCAGAAGCATTCCCACGAGAAACACCAACGCAAAACCGAGAAACCACCAGAATCTCCCTTTCGGTTTGTTTTTTCCGTCGTTGTCCGGTTCGGTCATATCGAAGACTCCTTTGCGATAGGGCGCTGTCTGGAGAATGAAATTTAAAGCCCCAGCGGGGCGTTCGTGAACATTGCGAAACATTACGGTCGCCCCGATGGGGCTTGAATGACGAACTAACTGTTTTCCCAGGGCTTGCCTTCGGCTGCGCCCTGGGCTAAAAACGAACGCTGCTCCGCGGCTGGAAATTCTATTTCAGGTCTTTGTTCATTTCCATGTCGAACCACATGGCGAACAGGCCTAGTTGCATTGAGGAGATGGTGCAGAATACCCACGCCATTGTGCTCATCGGAGGGAACATGCCGTAGGTAATACGCCAGTAAATCATTCGCACGAACAGCCCCACTCCGGCAGCGGCAAGGAACATCGCGGCTGCATAAAACAGCACGAGCGGATGAAAATCGTAGATGACGTACTTCCGCCACAGCCGCCAGCAGAATCGCCTGAATATCATACAACTCATCGTCGGGATGACTTTCCACAGCCTCATTTTCGATTGCTCGCCGACGCCGTACACCGGTCGAATCGGCACGTCCATGACGTGGAAGTTATAGACGTTCAGGCGGACGAGCATGTCGTTGGGATACCCGTAACGCGGATACAGTTTGTCGAGTTCGATTGTCTCCAGGGCCTGCAGACTGATGGCGGTGAAACCTGTTTGCGAGTCGGCTATGTGCCAGTATCCGCTGGCGATCTTGGTCAACATCGACAGGAAGGCGTTTCCGAGGTAGCGGGTTCTCGGCGTGGAGGCCCACGCCTGTCGGTAGTAGAGGCGGTTTGCCTTGGCGTAATCGGCCTGTCCCGCGGCGACGGGGGCTATGAGCAGTCGCAGTTGCTTCGGATCCATTTGTCCGTCGCCGGCCATAACGGCGGTTACGTCCATTTTCCTTTCGACAGCCTCTTTATACCCTGCGGAAATGGCGGCTCCGACGCCCTGGTTTTTCGGCAGGACGATAAGGACGGTTCGGGTCTCTGAACCTTCGGAGTCGATGTGCCGGCGCGTTACGCCTGTGGTATCGTCGCCGCTGGCGTCATCGACGACGATAATGCAATCGACGTATTCCGGCATTGTCTCAAGGACGCCGCCGATCTGCTCTGCCTCGTTATAACACGGTACAACGACCGCTATTGATTTACCTTCAAACACTTATTCTCTCCGCGTTTATTCTTCCACCGGTTCGCCGAGTAGTTCCTGGATTTCGGCGAGTCTGTCTTTGAGCGTCGCTTTGTCCCTGGCTTCGAGGTTCAGTCGGAGGAACGGTTCGGTATTTGACGGGCGGACGTTGAACCACCAGTCGTCGTACTGGACCGTTACGCCGTCGAGATGGTCGATTTTACCGTCGGCGAATTTCTCTGCCAGTTCTTTCATCTTCCCGGCTTTGTCTTCGATGCGGAAGTTTATCTCTCCGCTTGGTGCGTATCGCTTCAGCGGCGCGACCAATTCGCTCAAAGGCGTCTCCCGCGACGAGACAACCGAGGCGACTGTAGCGAAGATGATAGCGCCGCTGTCGGCATTGTAGTTATCGCGGAAGTAGAAGTGTCCGCTAAGTTCGCCGCCGAAGATAGCGTGCGCGTCGGCCATGGCTTTTTTCATAAATGCGTGCCCGACTCGTTCGCGTCGCGGCGTCCCGCCTGCAGCGGAGATTTCTTCCGCCACTACGCGCGAAGATCGCAGGTCATAGACTACGGTCGATGCGGGATGCAGTTTGAGGAAATGCCGCGCGAGCATTGCGGTAATTATGTCGCAACGGACAATTTCGCCGTTTTCATCGACGAACATGCACCGGTCGGCGTCGCCGTCGAAGCAGATACCGAAGTCGAACTTGCCCTTGCGGACGGCTGAACGGACTTCTTCGAGGTTGGCATCGACGAGCGGGTTTGGCGGATGGGCGAACCCGCTTCCGAGTTCGTAATTCAGCGGAGTGATTTCCAGGTCTGTGGCGTCGAAGATTTCCGGCATCATTTTACCGGCCATTCCGTTGGAGGCATCGACTGCGACCTTGAGCGGGCGAGCGAGTTTGAGGAACTGCATCACGTGTTTGCGATACTCGCTCCATAAGTCCATCTGCTCCGCCTCTTTGTCCTTTTCGACCACAGGCATCCGGTGAATGGTCGAGACGATGTGGCGGATTTCCTTCAGTCCGGTATCTTCGCCGATGGGTCGGGCCTTCTGTCCGGAAATCTTGAACCCGTTATATTCGATAGGGTTGTGTGAAGCCGTTACCTGAATCCCCCCGCAAGCGCCCAGATGATTGACGGCGAAGTAGATCATCGGCGTATCGCAAAGCCCTATGTCCACGCAGGACAGTCCGCTGGAAAGGATACCTTCGATCAGATTGTCAGCCAGGCTCGGGCTGTGAGGACGCATGTCCCGCCCGACCACCAGGCGATTGGCGCTGGTCTGGCCTCGATCGTATCCCTGGAGCAGGCTGCGAAGGAATTGCCCGGACGCGAAACCGATTTTCCATGCGAGGTCCTCGTCTATCTCGGACTCATAGATTCCGCGAATGTCATAAGCCTTGAAAACTTTTGAGAGGTCGTCCATAATGATTACCCTTATTAGCCCTATATTAGTTTCACTGGAATTATTGCCTTGGTGGAGACTGATTGCAATGATGATGTCAGGAATAAACAACAGGAAGCCCGGTAATTTGAATCCCCGGGCTTATTATGGATTGCTTGTCGCCTTGGTTTGCGTATTTGTTTCCGGGTGTGTTTCGCCGGGGCAAATCGACGAGAACCTCGTTACTCGCTACCAGAAGTCTGTCCTGTCGCGCTCACCGCAGGAACGCGGGGGTACCGAGGGTCTGGACATTCTGCGCCCGGCTGCGGACGACTCCGTGAAGTACAAAATCGCCAAAGACAAACTGACCGACACCGACGGCGTGCAACTGTCGCTGGATGAGGCGATTCGCTTGGCGGTCGCCAACAGCCTGGATATTCGCGTGGTCAGTTTCGCCCCTGCGATTTCGCGCGAGCAGATGATCCAGGCGGCGGCTGTGTTTGACTGGGTTGTGTTCGCCGGCGCAAGCCACGCGCGCACCGACCATCACACCCCCACAGCATTCCCGCACTACAAGGCCCGATCTGTCCCCATAGAGGTCGGTGTCCGAAAGATA
>DAOVLV010000167.1 GCA_030631085.1 Planctomycetales bacterium
GCCAACGTGGCTGCCACGGAGGCGACAATCGCCCAGGCACAGGCAGCCCTCCAGCAAGCCCAAGCCGCTTTGGAGCGTCTGGATGTCCGAATCGCCGACTATACAATCCGGGCGCCCTTCGCCGGGGTCATCACCGCAAGGTATGTCGATCAAGGCGCGATGGATAACCCTACTCTACCGATTGTACAGATCATGGACGTGTCATCCTTGAAGGTAAATTGCGCCGTGGCGCAGGTAAACGCCAGCAAGGTCAGGTTCGGCCAGAAAGTTCAGGTAACAACAGATGCCTATCCGGGCGTTGAGTTTCCAGGCAAGGTACATATTGTCAATCCTGCATTGGATGCGAAAACAAGAACCCTTCCTGTGGAGGTTCGTTCCAGCGGGAAAAAGTCTTCCAGGAAGAATGGACGTTCGGCATCTCTTAAACCCGGCATGTTCGTGAAGGTAAGCATCGACATCGGAAGCAAAACTACCTTGGCCGTACCGAGGGATTGTCTGCTGCGTCTGCCGGGAACCGGCGTGTACTACGTCTTTATCGTTAAAGACGGAAAGGCACAAAAAAGGACGGTTCGTCTCGGTATCAGCCAAGGCAATCTTGTCGAGATCGCCAGCGGACTCAAGGAAGGCCAACACGTGGTAATCAAGGGCCAGGGAAATCTCAAGACCGGTACGGCCGTCGTCGAAAGCCGATAACGGCATGGAGCGAACATCATGAAGTTGCCTCAAATATCTGTAAAGCGGCCATATACGGTAATGATGGTTTTCCTCGGCATTGTGCTTTTCGGCGGTGTTGCGATGACCATGCTTGGCGTGGATTTACTGCCGAAAATCGAGCCTCCCGCCATCAGCGTTCTGGTGCCTTATCCCGGAGCGACCGCCAGTGATGTCGAGAGTGACGTAACCAAATACCTGGAGGACCAACTCAGCACGGTAAACAACCTCGACGAGCTGCGCTCGCTATCCAAGGATAACCTCTCAATGGTAACCTGCAAATTCGACTGGGGGACTAATCTGGACATTGCCTCCAGCGACGTGCGGGACAGTCTGGATTTGGCCAAGCCGGATATTCACGAGCATGCTCCCGGGTCTGGGGAGCCGATGCTCTTCAAATTTTCCAGCGCGACGGCTCCGGTAATGGTTGTGGCCGTGTCCGCCACGGAAAGCTGGTCGCAACTTTACCATATTGTTGATAAGCAAATATCCGACCCACTCAAGCGAGTGAAGGGCGTCGGCACCATTGTGCTGTTTGGAGGGCTCAAACGACAAATCAATGTCGAGTTCGACAAGCAACTCCTTGCCGGTTATGGCCTCTCGGTTCAACAGGTTATCCAGAAATTAGCATCCGAGAATGTGGACCTGCCGGCCGGTGAAGTAAAGATGGGGACGCGGAAGTATCAAATTCGTGTTACAGGGCGATTCAAAAACCCTGATGAAATATCCGGTATTGTCGTCGCCGCCAAAGATGGCCGCCCGATATATCTCAAAGACGTTGCCGCTGTTACGGACAATTTCGAAGATTCCCGCATGAAGGGCTGGGCAAACGGGAAAGATGCAATCGTCTTTATCATTCAGAAGCAAACCGGTGCCAACACGGTGGCGGTCTGCGATGCCGTGCGAAAGCGGTTGGATGAGATTAAGAAGGGCCTGCCGTCAGACATCAGCATTTCCATGCCGATAGACAACTCGGAATTCATCCTGGACTCCGTCAGCAATCTGGCATACACGCTCATCGTTACGTTTGTGCTCGTCGGCGTGATAACGTTTCTTTTCCTGAGAAAAATCGCCCCGACGATTGTAGTGCTTCTCAACATACCATTTTCCATGATTATCTCGCTGGTATTTATGTACGTCATGGATTACACGATCAACATCATCTCCCTGATGAGCATGGCGATTGCCATCGGCATGGTTGTGAGTAACCCGATCTTTGTGGTCGAGGTAATATGGCGTCGCATTGAAGCCGGCGAGCGCCCCGCCGAGGCTGCTGAGTTCGGCACTTCCGAAGTCGGGATGGCTATTACAGCATCGACCCTCACTACGATTGTTGTCTTTGCCCCGTTCATTTACTTGTCCGGTCTGGTCGGGATCATTTTCAAGCAGCTTGCGATGATCGTGACCATTACGCTCATCGGCTCAATTTTTACCGCATTTACCCTGACGCCAATGCTCGTCTCGCGATGGTTCAAGCCGATTGAACGCCGTAAGATTTCATGGTTCTACCGCATGGGTGAGCGGCTTTATGGGCGATTGGAATCGACCTATGGTTCGCTTCTGAAATGGAGCCTGAAACACCACAAGAAGATCGCCATCACTATGGTGGCTATTTTCGTATTAAGCCTCCTGCCAATGAGATATGTTGGAACTGAGCTTTTCCCGGAGGTCGATACCGGAGAGATTGACATTCGTGCGTCGTTGGATGAGAGCGCACGCCTTGAGGAAAGTACAAAGGCTGCATTACGTATCAATGATCTTTTCGAACGCTATGTGCCCGAAACTCGCGATTCCTACGCGTTTTGCGGGGAGACCGAGAAAGGCCTTGGTGTAGCACTGGGGTTTGAGGAGGGTTCTAATCAAACGGAGGCCGGGGCGAAACTTGTTAAAAAGGCTGACCGTCAACGGTCCGCCAGTGAGATTGCAACTGCACTCAGAGCCAAGATGAAGAGGATGCCCGGTGCTCAAAAACTCACGGTTACGGCGCAGACGCCGATAAAGCAGATGCTGATGGGTGGGATCAAGCAAATAGAGGTGGAAATTATCGGCCACGACATGGAGGTTACAGATAATTTGGCCGAACAAGTTCGAGCGATCTTTCAACGCACTGATGGCACCGTGGACATCAGAATCAGCCGAAAAAATTACCGCCAGGAAGTTCACGTTAAGGTGGACAAACAAAAAGCAGCGAGCCTCGGTGTTGATGTAGCCACGGTCGCGCTCGCCCTTCGGAGTAACTATTATGGCTTCGCGGCGACCAAGTATCGCGATGCCGGAGACGACTTCGACGTTTTCGTTCGTCTAAACGAACGAAGCCGTAGTACGCTCGAAAATATCGGCGACACGGATATCCCATCTATGAAAAGTGGCGTGGGCACCGTCAAGCTGAAGAATATCTCGCGTATCGAGGCCGTTTCGGGGCCTGTGCAAATCGATCGCAAAAATCGTGATAGAGTCGTCATTGTCGGAGCGGATGTACATGGTCGGTCGCTAGGTAAAGTCAGAGATGACATCGAAAAAAAGGTCCGCGAGTTGCAAATCCCGCCGGGAGTAACAATAGAATACGGCGGCGAGGCAAAGGAACAGGCAAAGGCATTCCGTGACCTGTACATACTGCTTGTTATTGGAATAATCCTGGTTGCGATGGTAATCGTATCACAGTTCGAGTCTTTACGTACGCCATTGGCGGTGATTTTCGCCATTCCATTCACATTCACTGGTGTTATCGTTGCCCTCCTATTAACTGGAACAACGTTAAACATGATGTCTTTCATGGCACTGATACTCCTGGTCGGCGTGGTCGTCAACAATGCCATCGTATTGATGGACTATGCTGACATTCTTCGCTCCCAGGGTCTGGCGATGCATGATGCGCTGGTGCAGGCCGGGACTCATCGACTTCGCCCAATCCTAATGACGACACTCACATGCCTGTTTGGAATGATCCCGCTGGCGGTCTCTCGCGGCGAGGGGGCGGAACTCTGGCGGCCGTTTGGTATCACAGTCCTTGGCGGGCTGCTGATGTCCACCGTAGTGGGGCTTATACTCGTCCCAATCATGTATTCGTTCTTCGCCAAAAAAGATATCCAGCCCGAAAGGGGATGATTGAATGAAAGCGGTACTGATTACATATAACGTGGCGATCCATGACGAACTTATGGAGGCGCTGAGTAAACTCGATGTAGCCGAAGGCTTCACTCGGATAGAGCACGTAACCGGACGAGGCAAAGCAAGCGGGCCCCATTTTGGGAGCCACACTTGGCCGGCGTACAACTCCGCCATCTTTACTGCCGCAGGAGATCAAAAAGCAGGCGAGATACTCCAATCCGTCAAGGGCTTGCGCGAGAAATTTGCCAAGGAAGGCATCAAAGCATTCTGCTGGACAATCGACGAGATCACGTAGGGGGTGATGCCGACGCTCTACAGCATCTTCGACGACCTTGGACATCACACAAAGCGACACGCTACCCGAATACTACATGGAAATGCAGAATAGATGGAACTGTATGAATCCATAACCAAGAATGTATATGCCAGAACATTGGCGATGCTATCCCGCCCGTATGTCCGAGACTATAAGAGTTTCGACAATATCCCCAGGCGAAAAGGGAACGTCATATTTATTGCAAACCACAACTCCCTGCTGGACTCTTTTTTGCTTACCCCCCATCTGATACTGAGAACTGGGAAGATTGTATATATCTTGGGTGATAAGAAGGTATGGAGAAGCAATTTGTTCTACCGTTTTATAACCAGAATGATGTGCAACGCTATTCTCATGGATAGAGATAAACCGAGCGACGTGGCAAGAGCTCTAGTTGAATGTGCAAGAAGGTTGAAGAAAGGTGGGATCCTTCTAATATTCCCAGAGGGAACCAGAGGTATCCCCAATAACATTGCCCAGTTCAAGAGTGGGATTTATGCGATAGCGTTCCGTGCCCAGTCATCCATCGTGCCAATCTATTTGGGCAATGTTCCGCTTCTTTCCTATAAAGGAAAGCGTTTTCCAAGTTTGTTCAGGGCCCGGTTCAGACTGTCAATAAACGTTGGCTCAGAAATTGGTTACGCCGAATACAGTTCATACAAAGGAAAGCGAAGCCAATTTTGTCAATACCTGAGGGAAAAAGTTTCTGGGTTACATTGTTGAACACGACACCAAATCTGCAAATTGCTCCCGATTTGTATATTGTCTTTTTATGATATTGCCCGCGCAATAAGAAAACGAACCGCTGCAATTCTGCACGGAGAGAGTACTGATATTTGAAGGTGTTCCTCCGATCCACGTTTGCCTGTGAGGCATGGTGAGGTGCACATAAAAAACCGGATTGCCTCAATCCGCCGGCCCGGTCGTTGACCAGGATGTCAGTTCGGCGATCAAACCTTGTTTAAGCGAGGCTAACGAACGCTTCCCAGCCTCCGCGTCTGCGTCGAACATGGAATCCACAATGATCCCGTTGATTGTGGACCAGACCAGAGAAGCCATCACGGACGGATCGAAACGACGGGCAAACTCGCCACCAGCGATACCTTCTACAAGGATGGC